>NZ_JBNNTW010000021.1:0-38214 GCF_050279145.1 Lysinibacillus sp. NPDC094177
AACTCTCCATAAAAAGAAATTTGATTAGCTCAAATTGTTTTGCTGGCATCATGTTTGATGTCCAAAATTTTGTTTTTTCACTAACTCAAGGTTAGCTACTAAAAAATTTATTGATTACGTTTTGCTTGTTCAGTTTTCAAGGTTCATTTCGTCGCCGTTGTTTTTCAGCGACTTCTTTAGTCTAACATTTAACTCAGTTAGTGTCAATAACTTTTTCCAAAAGTTTTTTTCGCTCATTGAGTTTTTTCATTACGTCTTAGCGACAATTAATATAATACAATATCAATGAATTAAAAGTCAACAACTTTTCATAAAAAAATATCGAGGTATTTTTCATACCTCGATAACTAGCATACTACAGTCCTTGCTCCATTTCTAGAGCTTCTTTATTTACCTTATAATGACGGTGGAATATCATTTCATTTTTCGCAACGATAGGTTCTATTTGAATATAACCCTTGTCCACTAGAAATTCTACAAACACTTCTAAATCAACTGAGTAATTCATGAGCTCATCATGATCGTGTAATTCCTGAATCGTCCAAGTTTCTTTTGATTGCATTACTTCTAAAATATGTTGAGCGCCGTCTCGAGTACGTGAATGTATTAAAAACTCACTTGCTAAAAACAATAGCTCTAACCGTTTTTCTATCGGTTCATTACTTGTAACTAGCTCCTCGTATAATTTATAAATCGCTGGTTCTATTTTTTTTACCTGTGACCAAACAGTTACTTCAGGATAAAGTCCACTATCAATGATGGATAAACGTCCCAAATGATGTAACGAATCTACAACATGGTTATAAGCATCGAGATAACTACCCTTATCAAAGTATTCTTTCCCTTCTAAATAGCGTCGAATTAATTTTGAAAACTGAATGCCTGTTTTGATTTTTCGACCACTAAACGGAAACTCCTGTAATTCAATTTTTAATTTATGAAGAAATTCATTACGATCAAATAATACTCTACCAAAGAAAATCCAATCGACCACTTTTTTATTTGAACCAATTAGTAACCATTTTCGTATTATTTTCTCAGTAACAGTATGTAAGGCTACTTTATTTCCTTCATATAAGTAATGTTTCGTAAAGACTGGCTTTTCTGCTTCCTTTACAATAATAAGTAAGACTGTATCAAATGTATCTGTAACATTACTTTGTTCCTCGCGTTTTCCAACTAAAATAACGCCTAATGTATTCGACTGACTTGCACGTTCCTGGTATATCGGACGCAAAACTTGTTCCATTTTCAGTCCCCCTCTATTTACTTGTACCTTTTACCTTTCGCCGGCGGATGTCACGGATTGTTTATCTGTGCGGCAGCAACAAATGTTTACTGTGCGAAAGCGAAGCGACAGCAACAAATGTTTACTGTGCGAAAGCGAAGCGACAGCAACAAATGTTTACTGTGCGAAAGCGAAGCGACAGCAACAAATGTTTTCTGTGCGAAAGCGAAGCGACAGCAAAATTACGCCAAGGCGAAATTGATTTCGTTAAAATTTCGACATACTCTAAAAGTATTCCTTCTTTCCATGTTTTCAAAACTAAAATACTTTGTTCTTATATGTTATAGTAGATTTTAGATTGGGAGGCAAGATGATAAATGAAACCTTACAAAAGTAAAATTAATAAAATCCGTTCATTCGCATTAGCACTTATTTTTATCGGCTTTGTAGTTATGTATGGGGGAATCTTCTTTAAAAACAATCCTATTCTAGTTTTAATTTTCATGACCCTTGGTGTACTTTGTATTATCGGAAGTACAGTTGTTTATGCATGGATTGGACTGCTCTCAACAAAAGCTGTTCAAGTGGAATGCCCTAATTGCAATAAGCACACAAAAGTTTTAGGTCGTGTAGATATGTGTATGTACTGCAATGAACCATTAACGCTGGATCCAACTCTAGAAGGAAAAGAGTTCGACCAATCTTATAATAAGACAAAAAATTCCTAGCCCTCATATAAAGAGCTAGGATTTTTTTATTGTACTTTTGCAGATACATCTTTACACGATGGACAAGTGCCGTAAATTTCTAAACGATGCGAATGCACATCAAAGCCTGTTACTTGTGATGCAAAATGTTCAATTTCGTCGAGACCAGGATAATGGAAGTCGACTATTTTTCCACAGCACTCACAAATCATATGATAATGATCGTTTGTAACGAAATCAAAGCGACTAGAAGCATCACCAAATGTTAGTTCTTTCACTAGACCAACTTCACGGAATACGCGAAGGTTATTATAGACAGTCGCTACACTCATATTTGGGAATTTCCCTTCAAGTGCTTTATAAATTTCATCGGCAGTAGGATGTGCCATTGTTTGAATTAAATATTCCAAAATAGCATGACGCTGAGGAGTAATACGAACACCAGTTGTTTTTAACGTGTCAAGTGCATCCTGTAAATGCGTTGCAGACATCGTCATGCACCTCTTCCATAAAGATTCTTAATTTATAATAGTTATAATTAGTGTATCGAATTACTCTTACTTCTGTCAACAATCATACACATTTCAGTTTAATTAGGATCGACACTTCAATAACCTCTTGATAAATTCATAATATTTTCTACATCTATTTCACCACGTAACCACTTCTCTAAACTTGGTTTAAAGATCTCTAAGCTGCGTTCAACATAGCGAGATGAGTGACTTGAAATATGCGGAGACACAATGACATTCGGTAAAGTCCATAAAGGATGATTCTCAGCTAAAGGCTCTTGTTCAAATACATCTAAAACAGCATAACCAATTTCACCTGCTTGAATGGCATGGATTAAAACATTTTCTTCTACTAAGTTTCCACGACCAAAATTCATGAAAATGGCGTTATTTTTCATCGCTTTAAAATGTTCTTCTTTCAATAAATGCGTCGTCTCTTCTGTTTTGGGTAACACAGAAATGACAATATCAGCCTTAGGTAAAGCTTCGACTAGTTGATCAAAGCTCACCATCTCATTCATATATGCCGCTTCTTTCCCTGAACGGTTACAGCCAATTGTTACAACACCAAAAGCTTGCAATAAACGACCTACTTCCGAGCCAATAGCTCCAGGCCCTAAAATAAGTGCTGTACTATCCCGCAACTCGGTTTGTTTCGCTTTTTTGGACCATTCACTTTTCTTCTGCTGTTCATACACCCAAGGCAGTGCACGCTTAATCGCTAAAATATGGGCAAGCATTGATTCTGCCATTGGTGTTTTATGAATGCCACGCACATTCGAAACTAATATCCCTCGTTCAATAATGGCTTGAGCTGGCATCTTTTCGATCCCCGCTGAAGCTACAAAAATCCATTTAACATTTGTCGCATACTGAATATTTTCATCATTTAAATCTTCACCATATGTCACAAGCACATCCGCTTGTTGTAGCTCCTCGTTTGATAGACCATTTTCAAAAATAAAATCAACTTGTGGAAATTCTGCTACTAGTGGCTCACGTAAATCCGGTCTTGGTTCAAACGTAAAATAAATTCTCATTACTTAGCCTCCAATTCTGCTAAATATGTATATACTTCTTCAATATGATTTTTCACTCTTACTTTACGCCAAGCCTTTATCAGGTTTCCTTCTGTATCAATTAAAAACGTCGAACGTTCTATCCCCATATATTCACGTCCATACATTTTCTTCAGCACCCAGACTCCATACGCTTCTGCTACGGCATGATCCTCATCCACTAATAGCGAGAATGGTAACCCGTGCTTATCTATAAATTTGGTATGTTTTTTTGCATCGTCAGGACTAATGCCCAGTACAACTGCATTTAATTTACTAAAATCTTCATGCTTATCACGGAAGTCACAAGCCTCCGTCGTACAGCCTGGTGTCATATCTTTAGGATAAAAATATAAAATAACATTTTTTCCTTTGAAATCCGCTAACTTTACTATTTCTTCTTTTTCATTTATAAGGGAAAAATCAGGTGCTTTTTTACCTTCTATTAAAGCCATATCAATCTCCTCCTCTGTACGCTCTATTTTACTCTAAATAGCAAAACAAATCATATCTCTTAATTTCTTTGGATTTCTTGCACTGATAGGTCTACAATAGATGAAGTATAAAGATTTAGGAGGCAATATATATGAATCACACAAAATCTGAAGCAGTACACGCAGAAGCGCTACAGCATATCGTTGGTGGTGTAAATAGCCCTTCTCGTTCTTATAAAGCAGTTGGCGGAGGATCACCTGTTTCAATGGCTCGTGGGAAAGGTGCTTATTTTTGGGATGTTGATGGCAACCGTTATATCGACTATTTAGCAGCATACGGTCCAATCGTTACTGGTCACGGTCACCCACATATCGCAAAGGCTATTACACACGCAGCTGAAAATGGCACTTTGTTTGGGACTCCAACTGAATACGAGGTTACTTTTGCTAAAATGCTAAAAGAAGCAATCCCGTCTATGGATAAAGTACGCTTTAATAACTCTGGTACAGAAGCCGTAATGACAACAATTCGTGTTGCACGTGCATATACTGGCCGTACAAAAGTTATGAAATTCGCTGGCTGTTATCATGGTCACTTCGACTTAGTATTAGTAGCTGCTGGTTCTGGTCCAGCGACATTAGGTACTCCAGACTCAGCCGGTGTTACAACTGCTACAGCAGAGGAAGTAATTACTGTACCATTTAACAACCCTGAAGCATTTACAGAAGCAATGAATAAATGGGGCGATCAAATCGCAGCTATTTTAATCGAGCCTATCGTTGGGAACTTCGGTATTGTAGAGCCTAACCTTGGCTTCCTAGAATTAGTTCATGCCACAGCAAAGGAAAAAGGTGCATTAACTATTCACGATGAAGTTATTACTGCTTTCCGCTTCCATTATGGTGGTGCTCAAAACTTATTAGGCTTAACACCTGACCTAACTGCCCTTGGTAAAGTAATCGGCGGTGGTTTACCAATCGGTGCATATGGCGGTCGTAAAGAGGTTATGGATACAGTCGCTCCACTTGGACCTGCCTATCAAGCAGGCACAATGGCTGGAAACCCTGCATCTATGCAAGCTGGTATTGCCTGCCTAGAAGTATTACAAACTCCTGGTATTTATGATGAAATGGATCGTCTCGGAGGTATTTTAGAGGAAGGTATCTTAGCAGCAGCAAAAAAACATAATGTAACAATTACTGTTAATCGCCTTAAAGGTGCTCTTACAATTTACTTTACAGATGTGAAAGTAGAAAACTATGAGCAAGCTGAAAACTCAGACGGTGAAATCTTTGGTCGCTTCTTTAAATTAATGCTTGCACAAGGCATTAATTTAGCGCCATCAAAATATGAAGCATGGTTCTTAACTACAGAGCATACAGAAGCTGATATTCTTGAAACAATTAAAGCAGTAAATCATGCATTTTCTAAATTGTAATTATGGAATCGCATAAGAAATGAATGTTCAACAGTTATTTAAATTAGCGACAACTATAAATTATTAAGGCGGCTCTCCTAAGAGTCGTCTTTTTCATTTAAATGACATACAAATCTATGTATTTTATGAACACTTCCTTCTATAATGTAAAGAAGCATTAATTATGTCTCGGCATAATTGTGTCTCACAGAAAGAAGTTAAAATTTTAGACAGAAAGGACATCCATTTTCTATGAAATTAGGTGCCCGTGTATTTAAAACTGGTGTGGCCATCGTGTTTGCACTATTTATTGCTGAGCTGCTAGAGCTGCCTTCACCTGTTTTTGCAGGAATTGCAGCAATCTTTGCGATTCAGCCATCTATTTATCGCTCCTATCAAACAATTGTTGAGCAAGTACAAGCCAATATTATAGGAGCTACCATTGCAGTCATTTTTGGCTTGCTATTTAGTCACCATGTAGTAGCAATTGGCATTGCAGTCATTGTTGCTATCGGTATCATGTTGAAATTTAAACTTGAAAGGTCATTGTCTCTAGCACTTGTTACAGTTGTAGCTATTATGGAGTTTCAAGGAGACGACTTTCTTACATTTGGTCTTATTCGCTTTATTACAATATTAGTTGGGGTGTTAGCAGCATTTGTTGTTAACCTAGTCTTCCTTCCACCAAAATATGAAGTAAAGCTTTTCCGTAAGATTTACTTTTTACAGGATGATATTATTCGATGGACGCGACTTGCTGTTCGTCAGGCATCTGAGCATACTTCTACAAAAGAAGCATTAAGCAAATTTAAGGCTCGTATGCAACGAGTTGATACACTGTATGATTTTTATAAGGAAGAGCGTAATTACTTAAAAAATAAAAAGTTTGTAAAAGCACGTAAGCTAGTTGTTTATCGTCAAATGATCACCACGTCAAAGAAAAGTTTAGAGCTTCTTCATCGCCTTCATAATCATGAAAACGAATTAGCACAGCTACCGACGCAATTTCATTTAATGATTCAAGAACGGCTTGATTTCCTGCTAACTTACCATGAGCAACTACTGTTAAAATATACAGGAAAATTAAAGCCCGAACATTCAGAGTGGAGTAAAAACATCGATTATGTTCAACGTAACGAGTTAATGGAAATATTCATTAAGCAGATCAGTTTTGCGCATGAGGAAGGCGATACAGAGTTCTCAAGCTATCACTTGCTTTATATTTTATCGCGTATTTTAGATTACGAAGAAAACCTAGAGCATTTAGATACGCTCATCGTGTCGTATCAGACTCATCATGGTCAAGAAATTAATGTAGAATTTGAAGAGGAATTTATTTAACTTCTTTCAGCAATTATTTTCTGTAGCGAAAGCGCATCTCCGGCGGATGTCACGGAATAGGAAAGGAGTTCTTTGTGCTAGCACAAAGTCGATACCGGACGCAATTATGCCGAGGCATAATTGATTAGCAAAAGAGCGAAGGGTTGGCCATATATCCACCCCTTCGCCTTTTTTATTAGCTTTTCATTTTCGGATCAAGCGCATCACGTAAACCGTCCCCCATTAGATTAAAACCAAGAACCGTTAACATAATAGCTAAACCTGGGAAAATCATCGTCCACGGAGCTTTTAATAAATAGATACGGGAATCCGCTAGCATTTTACCCCATTCTGGCGCTGGTGCTTGAGCTCCTAATCCAAGGAAGCCTAATGCCGCCGCTTCAATTATCGCTGTCGCTATCGCTAGCGTTCCTTGTACGATGATTGGCGTCATCGAGTTTGGTAAAATATGCGAGAACAAAATTCGTGAATCACGCATTCCGATGGCCTTTGCCGCTACGATATACTCCTCTTCCTTTACACTCAATACTTTCGAACGAATTAGGCGCCCGAAATTCGGCACGTTAATAATGGCAATGGCAATCAATGCATTTTGTAAAGATGGTCCAAGTACTGCTACTACCGCAATCGCTAGTAAAATGCTAGGGAATGCTAACAAAATATCGAAAATACGCGAGATTATCGTATCAATCCATCTTCCATAATAACCCGCAATAATGCCAAGGAAACTACCTACAATTACAGAAAGAATAACCGAAAAAAAACCTACCTTCAAAGAAATACTAGCTCCATGTATAACTCTAGAGAAAATATCCCGACCAAAGTCATCCGTGCCAAACCAATGCTCACTTGACGGTGCTAATAAACGCTGCGAAAAATTTTGTTCATTAATTCCTTCAGGAGCAATCATCGGGCCAACTATAGCAAGTATAATAAATAATAGTACAATACCTGCACCTATGAGGGCGATTTTGCTCTTTTTAAAGCTACGCCAGCCTTCTCTCCAAGGACCTGCCGCTCGTTCACGACTTGGAGCTACTTCTGTTTTTATATCTATCGCTTCAGTCATTATCGCTTCCCTCCTCTATTTGTATTTAATCCGTGGATCGATCACCGTATACAGTAAGTCCACAATTAAGTTAATCATAATAAAAATAAAAGCAATTATTAAAATACCTGATTGAATAACAGGATAGTCTCGGAAGCCAATGGCATCATAAATATAACGACCAATTCCAGGCCAACTGAAAATTGTCTCTGTTAATATGGCACCACCTAGCAGTAACCCTGTTTGCAAACCGATTACTGTTAACACTGGAATAACTGCATTTTTTAATGCATGCTTATAAACAACAATAAACATTTTCTGTCCCTTTGCTCTAGCGGTACGTACATAGTCAGAGCGCATTACTTCAAGCATAGACGACCTAGTCATTCTTGCAATAATCGCCATTGGAATTGTCGCAAGAGCTATACCCGGTAATACTAATCTCTTTAATACTTCAGTAAACTGATCAAAGCGGCCTTGTATTAACGTATCCAGTAAATAAAAATGAGTAATGGCGGTTATTGGATCTCGCACATTTTCTCGCCCAGATGTCGGGAACCAGCCGAGCTGATTACTAAAAGCCCATTGTTCCATTAAACCGAGCCAGAAGACTGGTACAGACACCCCAATTAAAGCAACTACCATTGCCACATAGTCGAACCAAGAATTTTGGAACCATGCAGAAATAATACCTGCATTTACGCCAACTATCACTGCGATAATCATTGCAAATAGTGCTAGTTCAGCTGTTGCCGCTAAATACGGGAAAATTTCCTCTGATACAGGTAATTTAGTACGCAATGACACTCCTAAATCCCCCTGAAAAACGCCACCTAAATAACTAAAATATTGTGTATACCATGGCTTATTTAATCCTAAACTTGCGTTTAACGCTTCGACCGCTTCTTTCGTTGCCTGCTGTCCTAAAATTACTTGTGCTGGATTACCAGGGATTGAACGAATTAACATGAAGACGATAAAAGTCATTCCAAGCAAAACTGGGATTAATTGAAACAAACGTCTTCCCATATAGTGAAGCATCTTCTTCACCCCTCTGTTATTTTCATAAAATACTTTTTCATCAAAAGCATTGAAGTCTCATCGCATACTGTAGAAAGGGTCAGCTTTCACCAAACAGTTTAGATGATTGGTCTTTCATACAGAAAAAAATACATCTACCTTGTAAAAAGAATCCGCTAGATTTCTACGACTTACCCGCAGAAAGCAAGCAGATTCTTTAAAATTCCATCTTAAATTAAAACTTGTAAGGATAACCCTTTTACGCCTACTTCGTATCTACATTAGCTAAACGGTCAGAACCTGTTGGATGTGCAATATAGTTTGTAACTTTAGTGTTAGCAGCTAAAATTGGAGTAGAGTGAGCAAGTGGAACCCATGGCGCATCTTTAGAGATGATCTCTTGTGCTTGCTTGTAAAATTCATTACGCTTGTCCTCATTAATTTCAGTTTGTGCAGCCACTAAAAGTTTGTGTAATTCTTTATTATCATAGAATGTATAGTTGTTGGAACCAATGTTATCCCCATCTAATAAAGTATAAAGGAAGTTATCAGCATCTCCGTTATCACCTGTCCAACCAAGTAAGAACGCATCTGCTTCACCATTTTGAGCTTTTTCTAAATACGTAGCCCATTCAAAAGATACAATTTCAGATTTGATTCCAACATCATCTAAATTCTTTTGGATCGCTTCTGCAATTTTTTTGCCATCTGGCATATACGGACGTGGCACAGGCATAGCCCATAGTTGAATTTTTTTACCATCATAGCCTGCCTCAGCTAATAATGCTTTAGCTTTTTCCGGATCATATTCATAGCCTTTAATGTCATCGTTGTAGCCTGAAATTACTGGAGGCATAGGATTTTTCGCTGGCTCCGCTAAGCCTTCATAAAATGCATCTACTAATGCTTGTTTATCGATTGCATAATTTACTGCTTGACGAACTTTTACATTATCAAATGGTGGTCGTGTTACCGTTAATCCAAGATAACCAACATTCATAGATGGACGTTCGATTAATTGTAATTTTGAGTTTGATTCAATGGAAGCTTTATCAGATGGACTTAAGCCATCCGCTACATCAACTTCACCGCTAGTTAATGCATTTAAGCGTGTAGAGTTTTCTGGAATTGATTTATAAATTACTTTATCTAATTTCGGTAAACCATCAATATAATAATCTGGATTTTTCTCAATAGTAATTGCATCATTACGTACCCAGCTCACAAATTTGAATGGGCCTGTACCTACTGGATTTGTAGATAAGCCTTCTTCATTTGCTTCAAAAGCTTTTGGAGAAGCAATTGCAAAAGGAGACATCGCTAAATTTTTTAGGAATGGTGCCTGTGGCTGGCTAAGCTTGAATACAACAGTATAATCATCTTTAGCAGTTACTGATTCAATCACTTGCTTGTCACCTACTACAAATTGGGAGCTGTAATAAGGGTGTTTATCAGCACCAGATTTCCAGCGTTCGAAATTTTTAACAACTGCTTCTGCATTGAAATCAGTGCCATCATGGAACTTTACACCTTCTTGTAACTTGAATGTGTATGTTAAACCATCTTCTGACGGCTCCCATGATTTCGCTAAACCTGGTTGAATTGTTACATCTCGCTCACCGAAATTAACCAGTGTTTCATATATATTTGCTGTAACCGTGAATGATTCACCATCAGTTACAACTGCAGGGTCTAGTGCTACTGAATCGCCACCACGACCATATACTAATGTTTTTGGTCCGCCACTGCTAGCTGTATCGCCACCACTTGAAGTATCTTTACTACCCGCATCCTTAGTATCTGAGCCACCACAAGCGGCTAAGATTGTCGAAAGAACAAGGATAAGCATTACACCCAAAGTCCAAAGCTTCTTTTTCTTCATTGAATTTCCCCCTAAGTTTTTTTATATCATTGAATGTTGGATTGCATCATATAGATGGCAAGCAACATAATGACCCGGTTTCACTTCTTGCATTTTCGGAACTACTTGAGAACATTCTTCTTTTTTAAATGGACATCTCGTATGGAAAGTGCACCCTCTTGGCGGATTAGAAGCACTTGGAATATCTCCAGAAATAATGAGCTGTTCACGTTCAAACGCAGGATCTGGAACAGGTACCGAGGATAGCAGTGCCTGTGTATACGGGTGAAGTGGCTCAGCATATAATTCCTCGCTTGCTGTTAACTCCACTAATTTCCCTAAATACATCACACCTACACGATTACTAATATGGCGTACAACCCCTAAATCGTGGGAGATAAAAATATAAGTTAGCTTTAATTCCTTTTGTAGGTTTTGCAATAAATTCAAAACTTGAGCCTGTATTGACACATCAAGTGCAGAGACAGGCTCGTCGGCAATAATTAAACGCGGATTCGTCATCAGAGCACGAGCAATACCGATACGCTGTCTTTGGCCACCACTAAATTGATGCGGGTAACGTTTCACATGATATTCATTTAACCCAACAATTTCGAGAAGCTCCAAGACCTTCTGTTTCCGTTCCTTTGCATTGCCCATTCCATGAACAGTAAGAGGCTCCTCCAATATTTTTCCAATATTATGCCTAGGATTAAGAGAGGCATAAGGATCTTGGAAAATCATTTGAATATCTCTACGGGCTTTGCGCATTTCGTTGTTCGATAATTCCGAAATCATTTTACCTGCGAATTCAATTTTTCCCTCTGTTGGTTCAAGCAATCTCATTAAAAGTCGACCAGTCGTTGATTTCCCACATCCAGACTCACCTACAATGCCTAATGTTTCTCCTTCAAAAACTTCAAAGGAAACATCATCTACTGCCTTTACGTCTCCAACCTGTGTATTTAAGACACCCTTCCGAATGGGGAAATATTTTTTCAAACCATCAACTTTCAACAACACTTTCGACATGTTGCTCCACCTCCTGTTTCTCTAGTAAAAAACATCTCGATTTATGCTGCTCTGCTGCTTCATATAAAGGTGGTGTTTCTTGTACACAGCGGTCCATTGCAAATTCGCAACGCGCTGCAAAACGACATCCTGCCTGAATACTTCCTGGCTTTGGTACACTGCCTGGTATTGAGTATAGGTTGTCCTTTTTATAACGCATATCTGGTACAGATTTAATAAGTCCCTGTGTATAAGGATGCTTCGGATTAGCGAATATCTCCTGAATAGGTGCCTCTTCTACAATTTGACCTGCATACATCACAATAACCCGCTCGCATGTTTCTGCTACAACGCCTAAATCATGTGTAATTAATAAAACAGCTGTATTTAAACGTTTATTTAAATCTTTCATAAGCTGCAAGATTTGAGCTTGAATTGTAACATCTAGTGCAGTAGTCGGCTCATCAGCAATCAATACCTTCGGATCACAGACAAGCGCCATTGCAATCATGACCCGTTGTCGCATTCCCCCAGATAGCTGATGTGGATAATCTTTTAATAATTCCTCTGCACGTGGCAAACCTACAAGTTTCATAATTTCAATTGCCCTTGCAAAGGCTTCTTTTTTCGACCATTTTGGATTATGAATTAAAATCGCTTCTTTTAGCTGATCCCCAATTGTAAACAAAGGATTTAAGGATGTCATAGGCTCCTGAAAAATCATCGCCACATCTTTTCCACGAATTTTCTGCATTTGTTTATCAGATAATGTTACGAGATTTTTGCCATCTAATAGTATTTCTCCACCAGTTATTTTTCCTGGTGGTGACGGTATTAATCCCATAATGGACAGTGATGTAACACTTTTTCCACTTCCCGATTCCCCTACAATCCCTAATATTTCCCCCTTATGAACAGAAAAGTCGATATCATCTACGGCAGGAATTTGTCCATCATCTGTAAAAAAGGTTGTCTTTAAACCCTTTATTTCTAGCAGCTTTTTTCTCATGATTAATCGCTCCATCCCACCCATATTTTTATTTAGTTGAAATAACTATCACTCAATTCTCTATTTTCAGATAATTCTAACCAATAAACCTCTCTCTTTCAATCATTATTATTCTGCAATTAACATAGATTTTCTACATCGTTCGAGTTTCATACTAATAATGTCTTATTAATTGATAATATTATATAAATAAGATAAAAAAATAGCCTTCCATTTATGTTAAACGGAAGGCTATTTATAGATTATTCATCACCAAAAGATGGGGATGACATGATGCTTTCGCTATTTATTGCCTCGAAGCGCCTTTAGGGTAAATCAACCTAAATGTTGCACCTGGAATAAATTAAAGTAAGTCCCCTCTTTTTGCATTAATTGCTCGTGCGTACCACTTTCAATTAATTGTCCATGATCGATAACAATAATTTTATCTGCATGTGTAATCGTAGAAAGTCGGTGAGCAATTATAATGGTCGTACGTTCATGTGCAAGTACATCCAATGATTCTTGAATAAGAGCCTCGCTTTCTAAATCCAATGCAGAGGTTGCTTCATCTAGTATTAAAATAGGAGGATTTTTTAAAAATACACGAGCGATCGCTACTCGCTGCTTTTGTCCACCTGATAACTTTACACCGCGCTCCCCAACCTTTGTGTCATAACCATTTGGTAAGCTCATAATAAAATCATGTGCATTTGCTGCTTTTGCCGCAGCTATGACCTCTTCATCAGAAGCATCTGGCTTGCCCATTAAAATATTCTCTTTTACGGAATCACTGAACAAGATATTATCCTGTAGGACGATTCCAATTTGTGAGCGTAAAGAATGTAATGTTACGTCTCGAACATCATATCCATCAATACACACCGCTCCACTAGTAGTGTCATAAAAGCGAGGAATCAAACTAATAATAGTTGATTTTCCTCCACCACTCATTCCTACAAATGCAACCGTCTCTCCAGGGTTAATCGTGAAATTGATGTTGTTTAAAATTTGTGAGCCATCTTCTTCATATTGAAAGTTCACATTGTTAAAGCGGACTTCACCCTTTACTCGAGGTAGTTCTACCGCATTAGCCTTGTCTTTTATTTCATAAGGTTCGTCTATTAATTCAAACATTCGATCCATTGATGCAAATGATTGTGTTAACATCGTTGATGAACTTACAAGACGACGAAGTGGACCATAAAGTCGTTCGATATAGGCAATAAAGGCCACCATTGTCCCAACAGAAAGAGGACCATTAATAACCTGATAACCTGCATAAGCAATTACTAGGAGAGGTGCTACATCCGTGATTGTATTCACCACTGCAAAGGATTTAGCATTCCATTTCGTATGATCTAGTGCCTTTTCTAAAAATTCTCCATTTGCTTCATCAAATAATTTTTGCTCATGCTTTTCTAGCGTGAAGCTTTTAATAATGCTCATTCCAGCTACACGTTCATGTAAATAACTTTGCACACCTGCAAGTGCTTGTGATCGTTTACGTGTTAAAGATCGAAGTTTACCAAAGAAGTACTTCACACTAAAAGCATAGAATGGGAACGCAACTAATGCTACTAGCGTAAGCTTAACATCCATAGCAAACATAATACCAATAGCAATAACAATTGTCGCAAGGTCGAGCCAAACATTCATTAAGCCTGTCATGATAAAGTTTTTTGTTTGTTCCACATCATTAATCACTCTTGAAATAACATCGCCAGCTCTTGTGTTTGCATAGTATCTTAAACTAAGGCGCTGTAAATGTGCATATATTTGTTGTCGAATATCGAAAAGCACCTTGTTACTAACATGTTGAGCAAAATATTGACGGTAATACTCAATCGGTGGTCGAATAATAAAGAATACAATAATCGTACCACCTAACCAATAAAACAGTTCTTTTGTCTTCTCAGCATCCGTTAGACTATCTGCAGCGATAATATCATCTAACACAATTTTTATGAGTAATGGAATAAATAACGGAATCGCAAATTTCACTATACCAATTATAATCGTTAAAATAATTTCCCAAGTATATGGTTTTACAAATCTCATATAACGCTTTATACTACCCAATTTATTATCACATCCTCTTATTTAAAAGCCTCGCTCTTATGTACATTAAGCAAATACACCACTTTGCACAAAAAAGAAACAGACATCCACAAACTGAATGCCCAAACGTATTATAGCAATATTTCGTTCAAAGTACAGTTAATTCAGCTTTAACACTAACTATTTTGCAATTAGATTATTTAAGACATAAAAAAACACCCATTAGTAAAACTAATAGGTGCAACTAACAATCATCTGCTTGCATATCGAGCTGAAACTTATAGCGACTTGTCCAGGCATCGATGAAATCAGGTGCAAAAGGTCCTCTTTTTTGTTGAATCCAGCTAATTAATTTATCGACATTACGCTTTAAAATTTTATCTATGACATCTGGATAAGACATTTCCTTACTATGTAGCTCATATTCATCCTCATCTAAGAGTGAATAAGACATATCAGGGAAAACTTTAATGTCTAAATCATAGTCAATATATTTAATGGCATTATTATCGAAAACAAATGGTGAGCTTAGATTACAATAATAATACACACCGTCCTCACGTAGCATACAAATGATATTAAACCAGTGCTCCGCATGGAAATAACAAATAGAAGGCTCTCTCGTTAGCCACGTTCGACCATCGGATTCTGTCACAAGTGTCCGTTCATTCGCACCGATAATGATATTTTTCGTTCCTTTTAAAACCATTGTTTCTTGCCAAACACGGTGGATACGGCCATTGTGCTTATAACTATGTATTTGTATCGTTTCTCCTTCTACCGGTATTGCCATTTTTGAAGCCCACCTTTTCGTCTATGCTACCTAAATCTAGCAGTCTCTAGTATATTATAGCAATGTGTACGCGAAAGGTGTAGTTAGAAAACCACAAATTTCCCTGCACTCTTTTAAGTCTGTACAAAATTTCGTTAATTTGAAGCGAATATTATCATAACAACAACCCAATTGGAATTTTTTTGCTTGTTCTTATATATAAAATCAGGTTCCTTCTGAATCTGAGCAGTTTCCTCGGCTACCCGATTAGTTCTCTGTTATATCTGAACAGTTTCCTTACCTTAAAAATTCAAAAGGAGCTGTCTTTTTTAATCTTTTCGATTTTAGACAGCTCCTAAGAGGTAAATGCAATTATGCAATTACAAAGTGTTATTCACCAAGATCTTGGTTAGTTTTGTTGAAGTTACCTGAAGCTTGAGTTTTGTTTTGCTCTGCCTTAGCATTTTGCTTTTGCACTTCATTAACGTCTGTTTCATAACCAAATTCTTGACTTTGACGTTGCATGTTTTTATTCGGTTGTAAATTTTGGTTGTTTTGCTTTTTCATTATTCATTCACCTCCACGTTCATTATTGTGTACCGAGGTGAATGCTTTTATGCTCTAAATTTTTATTTAATATATTTTTTTTGATTAATCCTTAACTTCTTGCCATATTTTCAGCATTGGAACAGGCATTGGTAATAATTCTATTTGTTCGCGAGTCAGCCATTCGCCCTTTTCTGCTGAATTACATTTCATAAAATAGCTATTTATATGCCATGTTAAATGTGAAAAAATATGCTTAAATGTTAGCAAATCATGTTGCGATTGAACACTTATAGCATAATCATTCATAAAAGTATCTATTGATTCTTTACTGTGCTCGAGCATTGGAAACTGCCATAGATTAGCTAGTAAACCCTCTTCTGGACGTTGCTCCAATAAAATTCGACCTTTATCATCTTGACATACAAGCACATCGTATGTGATATGCTTCATCTTTACTTTTTTAGATTTGATAGGTAATTTTCCAGGCTCACCTTCATTAAAAGCGACACAGTATTCCCTCACAGGACACAATAAGCACTTTGGTGAAGTGGGCGTACAAATAAGTGCTCCAAGCTCCATTAAGCCTTGATTGAAGGACGATGCATTTTCTGGATCTATCAGTTCTTCAACAGCCGCTTCAAAAATCTTTTTAGTCTTTGGAACTGCGATATCATCATAAATATTAAGTACACGACTTAAAACGCGCATTACATTGCCATCAACTGCATGTTCGGGCTTACTATAGGCAATACTTAAAATAGCTCCAGCAGTATACGGGCCTACACCTTTTAATTTTGAAATCTCATGGCGATTATCGGGTACTACCCCACCGTAGTTTTCTAATACCTCGCGAACACCTGCTTGTAAGTTACGTGCACGGGAATAATAGCCGAGGCCTTCCCAATGCTTCAATAAGTATTCTTGTGGAGCTTCCGCGAGTAATTCTAATGTTGGAAAACTTTCCATGAAACGATTGTAATAAGGAATAACTGTGTCGACACGTGTTTGTTGAAGCATCACTTCCGATACCCAGATTTTATAAGGGTCCGTAGTATGCCTCCAAGGTAAATCACGTTTCTCAACATTAAACCATTCAACTAAAGATTGTCGAAATTCTGTTACATATGGATAATTCACAGTGACCTCCAGCGTCTTTACGATTTTATTTATGGTAAAAAGGGTATACAATTAAGAAAAGATTTATCTGTCAAAAACGACAAAAAACGTCATAATTCAATTCAGCACGTTTAAGTAAATATCAGGTATTACGGATTATTGAAATATACATGTATGCAAATTGTACTCTATTCTTATGCATACAAGGAGTGGATATTTTTGGATTCAGGTACACATTTCGTTATGGGTATAGCCCTCGGGGGTCTTGCACTAGCTGATCCCGTTGTAGCAGATCATTCTATGACTTTTACCGCAGTAATGGCAGGTACAATTATTGGCTCACAGGCACCAGATGTCGATACTGTTTTAAAACTGCGCAACAACGCAATTTATATTCGACATCATCGTGGGATTACACATTCACTACCAGCAGTAGCTATTTGGCCTCTCTTAATTACAGCGGTTTTAGCAATTATTATTCAAGACGCAAATGTGTTTCATTTATGGCTTTGGACATTTTTAGCTGTAGCACTTCACGTCTTTGTTGATATCTTCAATGCTTATGGTACACAAGCACTTCGACCATTCTCTAGAAGATGGGTTGCACTTGGTGTCATTAATACGTTTGATCCAATTATTTTTACACTACATTGCCTTGGCATTTTACTTTGGGCATTTGGTGCAAATCCAGTTTGGACATTTAGTATCATGTATCTCATTATTATCGTTTACTACATTTTACGATTTGTAGTCCAAAAGGCTGTCAAGAACGCTGTGCATAATACCATTCAGGACGAAGAGTATGTTATTGTAGCTCCTACAATGCGATTCTTCCACTGGCGAATTGCAGCAAAATCCAAAACGCATTATTACGTTGGGCGTGCTTATGGGCGAACTGTTAATATTTATGATAAATTCGAAATAAAACCTTTACCGAAAACGCCTCTTATCGAAATAGCTTTGAAAGATCGCAATCTCGCTGCATTCGTGTCATTCTCACCATTGTATCGCTGGGAAATTTCAGAACTCGATAATGGCTTAACTGAAGTAAGATTAATTGATCTGCGATACCGTAGTGATAATCGCTATCCTTTCGTTGCTGTCGCTCATTTAAACGATGACAACGAGATTATCACTTCATACACAGGCTGGATTTTTACTGAAGATAAACTTCAGAAAAAATTACAGGTTGGAGCAAGTAATTAAACATCAGTAAACCCTGACCAACATTGGTCAGGGTTTTGTTATTGCACCATATCATCACTAGCATCAAGTAAATGCGCGTATTTGGGATTGCGCCCTGCAAATGCATGCAGTTTATCACCATAGCTGGTAATTAATTGGCGCACCAAATTTTCAGTGTACTCAGCACCACGATAGGCGTAGCCAGCTTTTGCAGAAGTTGATTCAAAATCACTCCATAAAAGCTCAATCCAAACTCGTGCACGTCCTACTGACATTTGTGGGTTTTTTGCAAGTAACTCAGCAATTAGTTTCTCAATTTTTTCATCCATTTATTTGCCCACCTTTAGAGGAGATAGCATTGAAACTGGTAAAGCTTCTTGGTATTTTTCGCCCCCTAAGCGATGTCCCCAGGCAAAGCGTCCTTTTAAATAATCCACTTGGAAAAATTCATTTTCAGAGCCGTCAATACGATACATTTCTCCAGGAATTATTGTATCTAAATCTACTAAATAAGCAGCAGCCATTAAAGCCTTACGCTCGTATACTGCGAACTCATTGATGATACCGAGCTGTTCCGCCTTACGTGCCTTTTCCTTTATCATGGCTATTTCTTCACGTAATTCGTGCTCTGACATTGCAGCATAATTTTTTTCGTTCATTCCTCATTCTCCTTCTCTTCTATAAAACGATCTATAACTTCTATAGGAAATCCCTTTTGATAGAGCGCCTGCTTTATTTTCATTTTCAGTTCAAAACCAGTATACTTCGATGAATACTTTTTCCAAACTTTTTCGCCTTGTACATCAAGTAACTGTTGCCATTCGTCTTCATCTTGCTCAATCACCATTTGATTTAGCACCTCATCTACAACACTAAAAGAATAACCTTTTCGCATTAAAAAATCTTGAATTTTAGCTTTTATTTGTGTTGGTGTTTTCTTTTTTTCTGATCGAATGACTTTTTCAGTTAATTGTGTCGCAAGCTTTACCTGTTCCTCATGACTATACGTAGCAAGTACCTCATCCTGTAAGCTTTTATCAATTCCTTTTTTCATAAGGTCTTGCCTAATTGCCTTTGGTCCCTTTTTCATCGTAGCTTTTTTCGTATCTAGTAATGCCTTGGAGTAAGTTTCATCATTTAAAAAACCATATGATTTGAGCTTTTGTATAGCCTCTAATATAACTGCTTCCCCAAATTCTAATGTGAGAAGCTTTTTCTTGACCTCATGCTCACTGCGCATTTGATAAGATAAAAAATTTAACCCTTTGTTAAAAGCTTTTCGAATCTCATCCTCATAGGCAATTTCCTGAATATCAAATTCCTCAAGCACTTTTCCCTTTGTTAATCCGAATTGAATGAGAATTGCCTCATCTACTGGAAAAGCGTATTCTTCGTTCAAATATATATTATAACGTTCTGGATTGTTTTTTTGACGTGCAATTTTCGTAATAATACGCATTTGTAACACCTCACTATTTACCATTATAACATTTTTCGTGGGTGTTGCTTTTTTCCCTTGGGTATTCTCATGTTCGCGGGTATTTTCCCGTTTCACGCAGGTATTCACTTCTCTTCCGCGGGTATTTTCTCTTTTCGAGGGTATTCACTTCTCTTCCGCGGGTATTTTCACGTTTCGCGCGGGTATTCACTTCTCTTCCGCGGGTATTTTCTCTTTTCGAGGGTATTCGCTTTTCTTCCACGGGTATTTTCACGTTTCTCGCTGGTATTCACTTCTCTTCCGCGGGTATTTTCTCTTTTCGAGGGTATTCGCTTTTCTTCCGCGGGTATTTTCTCGTTTCGAGGGTATTCGCTTTTCTTCCGCGGGTATTTTCACGTTTCTCGCTGGTATTCGCTTTTCTTCCGCGGGTATTTTCTCTCTTCGCGCGGGTATTCACTTCTCTTCCGTGGTAAAGGTCAGCATGTCTACCTACTGTTTTAGAAAAACATCACTTTTAAAGAAGCCTTTCAAAAATTATTGTATTAAATTGAGTAGGATAATTTTTTGAAAAATACGCATTCTAATGAAAAAGAAAGGATGCGTTTTTAATGTGGAAACAGCATATTGTAGGAGCGGTCATCGCTACTTTTATTATTGCCGCGGCAATTAGCTTTAATCCATTTTCAGCTTCTGGCTCTGAAGAATATAACTGGGGTCTCAAACGAGCGAAAAACGGTGAACCAGCTGAGGCTGGAGCACAGCTTGATCAGCTACTTGAGAAGTATGGCGCTATTTATAAAGGTAAGCCTGATAAAAAAGTTGCTTATTTAACCTTTGATAACGGATATGAAAATGGATTTACGGAAAGCATTTTGGATACATTGAAGAAGGAACACGCACCAGCTACCTTTTTTCTAACTGGTCATTATTTAGAAAGTGCCCCTGATTTAGTAAAACGCATGGTTAAAGATGGACATACTATCGGCAACCATTCATGGGGGCATCCAAATATGGCGAGGCTTACGCCAGAAGGTATGCGTAGTGAATGGAAGAAACTCGATGACAAGTTACGTGAATTGACAGGTATTGAACGTACAACATATGCTCGCCCACCTGAAGGTACATTTAATGCGAAATTATTAGAGGTTGGAAATGCTGCAGGCTATCGTCATATTTTCTGGTCTGTTGCCTTTAAGGATTGGGAAAGGGATGTACGTCGTGGGGCAGATTATGCGTATAATGCACTAATAGAACAGCTACACCCTGGTGCCGTAATATTAATGCATACTGTTGCGCAGGATAACGCTGAAGCTCTTCCTAGGTTTATTGCTGAAGCGAAAAAACAAGGCTACACGTTTTTATCCCTTGACGATTTAGTTTTAGAATATGAAGATTTCCCTGTCGCTTTGCAATCGTCTACTCCTTAGTTATAATGGGGAGATGATATTAAAAGAACAGGGACGTGGAACGCTTGACGCAGCAAACAACAATGGAAGTTGGACAAAAATTTCCTCTAACAATAAAGAGACTTGGTATTAATGGTGAAGGAGTAGGCTTTTATAAACGTAATGTCGTATTCGTAAAGGGCGCCATTCCTGGTGAAGAAATTACAGCACAAGTGACTAAAACACAGCGAAATTTTGCCGAAGCAGAAATATTGAATATTCGCAAAGCTTCAAAATTTCGTCAGGAAGCTCCTTGCCCAGTTTACAACGAATGTGGCGGCTGTCAGCTTCAACATATGACATATGAAAAACAGCTAATCGAAAAGCGTGATATCGTAGTTCAAGCATTAGAACGTTATGCTAAGCCTTTAGCTAATGCAGTTGAAGTTCGTAAAACTCTAGGGATGGATAATCCATGGAATTATCGTAACAAAAGTCAATATCAAGTACGTAAAGAGGGTAAGCGTGTCTATGCAGGGCTATTTGCAGAAGGTAGCAACAAGTTACTGAACATTAATGACTGCCTTGTCCAACATCCGATTACATCAAAAATCACAGTGGCAACACGTAAAATTTTACAAAAACTAAATATTACGATTTACGATGGTCGTACTCTTGATGGCTTAGTGCGTACAATTGTTGTACGTACAGGGATTCGTACTGGTGAAACGCAAGTCGTGCTCGTAACAACGCGTAAAGAAATTCCACATCTAGCGGAACTCATTGCTCGTATAAAAAAAATCGATCCAAGTATCGTATCGATTGCACAAAATATTAACCGTGAGAAAACATCGCTAATCTTTGGCGATGAAACGATTGTCCTTGATGGTAAGGAAACGATTCACGAGGAGCTTGGCGAATTGGCCTTTGATTTATCAGCTCGCGCCTTTTTCCAACTGAACCCAACACAAACCGTTCATCTCTATGATGAAATCAAAAAAGCAGCAGCATTAACAGGCAAAGAAACAGTTGTTGATGCTTACTGCGGTGTTGGAACAATCGGTTTATGGCTGGCTGACAAAGCAAAAGAAGTTCGTGGGATGGATGTTATTCCAGAAAGCATTCAGGATGCACGAAAAAACGCCCGAAACCATGGCTTCAAGCATACAAAATACGCAGTCGGCACAGCAGAAAGTGTCTTAGCAAAATGGCGCAAAGAAGGATTTACTCCAGATGTTATTACAGTTGACCCACCACGCACAGGTCTAGCAACAGAGTTCATCCGCACTGTATTAAAGCTAAAACCTAAGCGCTTTGTCTATACGTCTTGTAATCCTTCAACATTGGCGAAGGATTTAAATGAATTATCGAAGCTTTATGATGTAGAGTATATTCAACCTGTCGATATGTTCGCACAGACAGCACAAGTGGAGTGCGTTGCAAAGCTTGTGTTGAAGAATAAATGATTTAACTTGTTCATAATGTTTGCACATAAAAATGCACATTACTAAATGTATCTTTCATCAAAAATTAAACAACTATATTTTTAACCCCGTCCTAAATTTAGAACGGGGTTAATGCTTTTATTCCGTATTGTAAGTTAGAAATTAGGCTATTTCTTCAAAATGCCAGTCAGTGATCAGTGTATTCTATAATCTTACCTTAACCTCAGTACCGTCCTTAGCTTTGACATCTACTAGCACGATCCCTTTATAATTTTTCAGTTCCTTAACAATAGGCTTTAGCGTTTTTTTATCTATTAGTGGGAAGGTAAAGTCCAGTTTTTTTCTTTCGAAGTGCTCTTTTGTCCATTTGTTTGCATTTTGCTGAAAAAATTTCGAAGACAAAATTGAAATAGCAATGTTTAAAACAGCATATGGAATTGGTAAGGTAAACCGAACGTCTTTTGCTTTCACTTTTACATACATCATAAGCAAATCACTATTCAATGATGACCGAAACGGTATCCCCGTTTGCCGATTTAATATCAACAATTTGACCATCTAATTCGTTTTCGATTGCTTCAATAATAAGGTTTATGTCTATATCTTTAACGTATTGTTCCGCTTGAGGAATACTCGCTGCAATGCTGTGTCCAGCCATTAATACTACCTTGACAAGCTTTATAGGTAAATTGACCGTTACGTTATCGCCTTCGTCTGATACAACACGAATTTTTAAAGTTTTATCTAAATATTTTGCCGGTTTTTCAGAAAGCTTATTATCTGTTTCTTCTTCTTTCTCTTTTAATACTTGAATCAGTTCTGATGCCTTATCTGCATCAATCTTACCTTCTTGAACCATCGCTAACACTCTTGTAATTTCTTCTTTCATGATAATTTCCTCCTTATTCTTCTTTTAAGAGCTTAATGGCTTCTTCTGCTGTGATTTCGCCATTTTCCAACATAGTGACAACTTTTTTCTCGTCTACTTCATTTTTCTTCTTTTGCGCATATCCAAGGGATGAAATGATGTCTGTTAGCTTACCCCGAACCGTTGGATACGATATCCCCAGTTCCTTTTCAACCTCTTTGATATTCCCTCTGCATGTTAAAAATACTTCCACAAAATGAAGCTGATCCTTTGATAAGGATGCCAGCTTAGATAATTCAAACTCATTTTCAATCGTCGTATGACAATGAGAGCACTGCAACTTTGTAATTTTCAATGTTTTACTGCAGACAGGACAATTCGTGATTACTTTATAAGCCATAATGATATCCCTTCCTTTTAGTTGATTTGATTATATTACAAGGAAATAAAAATGTAAATAAATAAACTTAAACATCATTAATATAAAAATTAATAATATTAATTATACATTTAACATTTTTAATTACCCTTTCCCATTTTTCATTTAGGTATTATATTGTTAAAGACATACCTCTTGATGAAAATACCTAGTTGCATAATGAGTACGATTTCTTAGACTTTGAAATATTGATTAATAATCCACGGATATTTGTTATTAGTATTCCAACTGTTGATGATTCAGCAGTCGTTAGCTTTTGGGAAATATAAACTCGTATATAAAGGTTGAAGGAAAAACATATGAAGAAAATTAAACAGCAGTAAATTAGGCGTCTCCTAAAATTAAGAGACGCCATCATTGTTTTGTTTATTATTTTTATATGTAATGCACAGCTCCAGCTGCCTGGTGGATGACGGACGGTCCAGAAAGACCAACACCTGAACCAGTTGCTCAGGAAATCCAAAGTCCAAATATTACTTATCTGCAAATATTATTTGATTTTATGGTTGCTTGTCTGTATAATAACTTTCTAGGTGCCAAACCTATGTGACTTGGACGGAACATCCTTGTCACACCAAAGAACGCCATAACAGCACGGATTTGCTGGGCGTTTTTTGTTTTATGAGCGGGAAGATGAGCCCCGCTCTTTTATTTTGCCAAAAATTATACATTTCGCAAAAACCTCTAAGCTGAGCGTTTGATTCTATTCCCCAAATTCGAAAGGACAATGCCCCTTACATCGACACTGGTCGCTTATTTTTATTTCGTCCAAATACTAGCAAAACAATTGCTATAACAAGTAAAAGCATCGCCACTAATAAAAGGAAGCTGTAATTTACATATTCTAAATAAACGCCTCCTAAAAATGGACCTGTTAAGCTACCAATACTAAGGGCAATGCCGCAAAGCAGATTTCCTGTTGGCAGTAGCTCCTTTGGTGTTAAGTCAGCCATATAAGTAATACCTAACGAAAACATCGAACCGACTAATGTACCTGTAAAGAAAAATGCTACGGCTACTGCCATTTGTGAATGCTCCAAAAAGCTTGCAATGCCAAAAAGAACAGCCCCTCCAAATGAGCCTATCATCAAGACATTGCGTCGTCCTACTTTATCCCCTATTGCTCCAAGTGGTACTTGCGTTAAAATCCCGCCAAATGTAAAGACTGATAAAATAATAGGAATCATATTCACGTCAAAACCTTTACGTAAAGCATAAACAGGGAACAATGCATTTAAAGAAGATTCTAAAAACCCATAAACAAACGGCCCTACAAATGCAATCCACCCAAATACAATAGCCATTTTATAACGATGCCAACCTCTTGCATGCAAGTCTCCCGTTAATCGCTCTGGTTTTTCATTTTGTAACAGGAATACAAAAGCCCATGCAAATAAGCACATAACCGAGGACACAATAAACGGTAATGCTTCTGCAATTTGTATAAGTTTCACCATTAAAGGTCCGACTGCAAATCCTGTACTAAAGGACAAGCCGTAAATGGCCATACCTTTTCCTAAGCTTTTATGATCTGAAGTGCTTGTAATCCACGTCTGTGTCGCAAAGTGTAACGCATGATCCCCTACCCCAATGAGTAGGCGGAGGGTAAACCAGAAGGTCACACTCTTCCATAAAGGAAATGCTAACAACGAAACGAAGACAAGTGCACCGCCAATTAAAATAATTGGTTTGTAGCCCCATTTTCGTAATGGCTGCTCGATAAACGGTGAGATTAATAATGTTCCTATGTATAGACCTGTTGCATTCAATCCATTCAACGCGGAGGATACTCCATCACGTTCAAAAATAATTGAAATTAGCGGTAAAAGCATCCCTTGTGAAAAGCCTGATATAGATACAATTAACACTAGAATGGCAAATCTTTTTTTGCTGTAATCTGAGAAGTATGTCATCTTTTCCTCCAACATTAAGTCACTTTTCCAAATAACAGCATACCAAAAAGCCTTAGCGCTCACCACATGTGATTTTACGCTAAGGCCTAACTAACACTTATCTCCATTTAATTGTATAAACACGAATTTCGGCTTTTACATTGGCCGATTACTTGTTTAAACTCCCTCCTTTTCGAGTTAGAGTTTTTAAGATTTTTAAAATCAGCTCCTTTACTTTTTCTTAATATTAATTTAACACACAGCATCAATATTGTAAATATTCTGTCTATTATTTTTTCAAAATAATCGCTTAGTCCTAGGTGTTTACCTAAGCATTGAAATTTAGTCCCAAATCAGCTACTATGAAGGGGACGAAATGAGGTGTATGTATGTCAAATCCAATCACTGATAAAAAGCAACAAGTGAATTACTTAAGAGAGCGTCTTGAAATATTTTTAGAGGTATTAGATGCGATTGATCCTGAAACAACTGAATTAGAGGATATTGATCGTTTAATTCAAATGATGGATGATTTAGAAGACAAAATGGAGCAATTTAATGCTCGTGAACAATAACTGATAAAAGCAAGTGGAAGGCTCTAATTATCCACTTGCTTTTAATTTTAGTTAATAACAATCCCAATTATATAGAACTTTACTAAAATCCTTACTTTTCAGTTCATCCTCTGTGATGAAAAAATTGCCGACCCCGACATCTCCCCACAAAATATGATCGCCTACACTGTCAATTTGAAGCAACAAAATTGTTGAATCTGTGTAGTCGCCATATGCCCTTGGATCCTCCTGGGTAAAGAATGGATATCCCCCGATTTTATGACCTGTGCTATTTAATGTCTCATAAAATAGATCTACTAAATTATCATTATCTTCTATATCAGCAAGGATCTTCGCATATAGTTTTTCACTTCTAAAGTCACTTGCTGATAGTGGTTCATAACCCGCTTCAAAGGACAGTGCCATTTCTTTTTCCACTGGAAAGTATAATTCTTCTTCTTTCGCTTCAACAAATGAAAAGTCTTGTATTAACTGTGACTCATCACTGACAATATGTTCGTGAAAAACAACACGGAAGCCCTCCTGATTTCGACCATTATCAAAGTCCATCCCTAGTACATCATCATATCCATCAATATAAAACTGTAAGATTCCCTCTTTGGGGAGATTTGGCAAATGCTTAGGTACATCTGCAAAATTAATTTGTGCTAGTAATTTTAATGGTTGCCCTTCAGAATTTTTTGGGTACTCCATCGACAACGGGAAATACGGATCCCCTGCAAACTTACTTTCAAATAAAGATGTTTTTCGTTCTTCGGTTTCAATAAATACAGTAGGTTGTATCGTTTCCTCTATTACTGTCCTATATTGTTCAAATGCTTCAGGTAAATTAAGTAGCTTCATAATAGCCTCCTAAAGTAAATTTAATTTTATTATAGAACAAACGTTCCTATATAACAATCTTTATTTCAAGTAACCTATAACTTTTAAAGAAGGCAGGTACATTCTTTCACTATATACGTGATTGGGTAAGTATTTATATATCAATTAGGTACATAGGAATTTTGATCAGGTTGGCTCTATAATTGATCAGCTGCTTGGAAAATCTGATCTGATCCGTTTCATTTCTAAAAGTGATCGGTTTCTCAGGAAATGCCTTCGTTTCCTACTATACTCTTCTTAAGATATTGTTTATTCCCCTGCTTCAATATCTTAATAATTGCTTAACGATAGATAAAACTTGATTAACATAATTTCACATATAAAGTACCTCTTTTTGAGAATAGACCTATAATTCCGACCACAATGAGTTGAACTCTTTTTTTCATTAGTTGAAAAGAGTATAATGTAACGTGGAAATAATCAAATTTTCTATGGGGGGCAATACCAAATGAATATCCAAACTTTGGAGAAAAGTCTTTACAATTTAATTACTGAAACATCTACGAATCTACCTAAAGACGTTCGTCGTGCAATTAAGAAAGCTAAAGAAGCTGAAAATGCTGGTACTCGTGCTGCAATGAGCTTGGACACAATCTCAACTAATATTATTATGGCAGAAGATAATGTATCACCTATCTGTCAAGATACTGGTCTACCAACATTTAAAATTTATACTCCTGTTGGTGTAAACCAATTAGAAATTAAAGAAGCTATTAAAAAAGCTATTAACGATACTACTGCAGATGCAAAATTACGTCCAAATGCGGTTGATTCATTAACAGGCGCAAACAGCGGTAATAACCTTGGTGACGGTCTACCTGTTATGAAATTCGAACAATGGGAAAAAGACTACATCACAATTAAGTTAATCCTTAAAGGTGGCGGCTGTGAAAACAAAAACATTCAATACAGCCTACCATGCGAGCTTGACGGTCTTGGCCGAGCTGGTCGTGATCTAGATGGTATCCGTAAATGTATCATTCACTCAGTATACCAAGCACAAGGACAAGGCTGTTCAGCTGGCTTCATCGGCGTAGGTATCGGTGGTGACCGTTCTTCTGGTTACGACTTAGCGAAAGAACAATTATTCCGTCATGTGGAAGATACAAATCCAAATCCTGATCTTGCTAAATTAGAAGAATATGTAGTGAAAACTGCAAACACATTTGGTATCGGTACAATGGGCTTCGGTGGTGAAGCAACATTACTTGGTTGTAAAATTGGTGTTATGCACCGTATCCCAGCTTCATTCTACGTATCAGTAGCTTATAACTGCTGGGCATACCGTCGTATGGCTGTGGACATCAATCCTCAAACTGGCGAAATTATTAACTGGCATTATCAAGAAGGCGAAAAAATTACATTTAAAGAAGATGAAGTTGCAGCAACAACAGAAGATACTACTACAAATGTAGTGGAACTTACTGCACCAATTACTGAAGAACAAATTCGTGCTCTAAAAGTTGGTGATGTTGTATCAATTACTGGTCGTATGTATACTGGCCGTGACGCAATTCACCATCACTTAATGAGTCATGATGCTCCAGTTGATCTTAATGGACAAGTTATTTATCACTGTGGTCCTGTAATGGCAAAAGACGAAGAAGGCAACTGGACAGTTAAAGCGGCTGGTCCAACTACTTCTATTCGTGAGGAGCCATATCAAGGTGACATCATGAAAAAATTCGGTATCCGTGCTGTAATCGGTAAAGGCGGGATGGGACCAAAAACACTTGCTGCATTAGAAGAACACGGTGGTGTTTACTTAAATGCAATCGGTGGTGCTGCACAATACTATGCAGACTGCATTAAAGGTGTAGACGGTGTTGACTTAATGGAATTCGGTGTTCCAGAAGCTATGTGGCACTTAAACGTTGAGAAGTTCACAGCTGTTGTAACTATGGACTCTCACGGTAAATCACTACACGCAGACGTAGACAAATCATCACTAGAAAAACTAGCGCTACATGCAGAAAGAGTATTTTAATAAAGAGTTACTTTGAATAGCAGAATTATTTTATAAGCTGTGGCGATAGCAGAACGTTTGCAAAAACGAGTTTATAACTTAATATTTTAGGCTCATCATCAAAAGTTTGGGATGACATTTACGTATGCCATGTTGATTGTAGTGGAGGCTGGGTGACTCCTTGGGGATCATCGTCACAGATAAGCATCGGACGCTTGCTCTGCGCGAAAGCAAGCGTCTCTAGCCGGAACGGAAATCAACCCACATATTATGATGAGATTAATTTATGCAGTAATTCCTAAAGTAAAGGCATTTTCACTGCACAAATTTGAAAAGCACAGAATATTCCTATGAATAACTGTGCTTTTTTTATGTTCAAAATTATTTCAAAAAAATTCATAATCACCTCAATCTCAATCCTGGACTACTTTTATCCCTCTTTTTTTAAAATCCCTTCAAATTTCTTACTTTCTTTTTTAAAATATCCTTGTTATAATAATTCTAAATTAGAAAGGAGCCAATTGAAAGCCATTTTCAATTCATCATTGTTCATATATATTGATTTACAAGGTTTTTGATATTGATTTTCATTATCAGGGGGGATAAAGGTGGAATATTCTAATCGAGAAAATTTTAATCTAATTGAGAAAGTAAGGGAGCATGCTGAATTAATTGCAGCTCTTATAGCAGGTTTGTTTATTTTGCTTGCATGGCGTTTAGATACTAGCGAGCAAACAACAGCTTCTATTATTTTATATATTGTTGCATTTTGCGTTGGTGGATTTGCTAAAGCTAAAGAAGGTATTGAAGAGACCATTGAAAATAAGGAGCTTAATGTTGAGCTATTAATGGTATTGGCTGCAATTGGTTCGGCAGCAATCGGTTATTGGACGGAGGGTGCTATTCTAATTTTCATCTTTGCTGTAAGTGGCGCTCTTGAAACATACGCAATGAATAAAAGTCATCGTGAAATTTCTGCACTCATGAATTTACAACCCGAAGAGGCTTGGCTTGTTCGAGGTGATTTTGAACCAATGAAAGTCGCTGTATCAACATTGCAAATTGGTGATCGCCTATTTATTAAACCTGGTGAACGTGTACCAGCAGATGGTGTAATCTTTAAAGGACAGTCTTCTATCGATGAATCCGCTATTAGCGGTGAGCCTCTGCCAGTAGCAAAACGTGAAGGTGACGAGGTATTTGCAGGTACAGTGAACTTAAACGGTGCCATTACGATGGAAATGACAAAACCGAATTCCGAAACACTATTCCAAAAAATTATCCAGCTTGTACAAAGTGCCCAGAGTGAAAAATCTCCTTCTCAACAGTTTATAGAAAAATTCGAAGGTACTTACGTGAAAATTGCACTACTTACAGTCGCTATAATGATGTTTTTACCCCACTTTGTACTCGGTTGGGACTGGACAACAACTTTTTATCGAGCAATGGTACTTCTAGTAGTTGCTTCTCCATGCGCACTTGTTGCATCCATTATGCCAGCAACACTTGCAGCAATTTCAAATGGTGCAAAACACGGTGTGCTATTTAAAGGAGGCTTACATTTAGAGCATCTAGGTGCATTACGTGCACTAGCAGTAGATAAAACTGGTACTTTAACACAAGGAAAACCAATTGTTACCGATTTCATTGTTCGTGAAGGAGTAGACCGTGAAAATACAATGGCAATCCTTGCAAGTATTGAAGTACAATCGAACCACCCACTTGCTCAAGCAATTACTTCATTTGTAAGAAAAGAGGGTATCACACAATTTCCTCAAGCTACTATTGAAGATATCCCAGGTTGGGGTATTAAAGGCTACGTTAATGAAGTTGAGTATCTCGTTGGTAAACCAGACTTTGTTGGTATAGATGAGGCAAATGATTTTGCAAATGGTGTAGCAGAAAACCTTGCCTCAGAAGGAAAAAGTGTTATTTTCATTCGTGACAAAGATGGCATTGTCGCATTAGCAGCCTTAAAGGATACCGTTCGTAATGAAGCAAAAAAAGCAGTAGCATTATTAAAAGAGCTAGGTATTAATGTTGTCATGTTAACAGGAGACAATGAAAAGACAGCAAAGGCCATTGCCAAGGAAGCAGGTGTGACAGAATACGTCGCTGAATGTCTCCCTGAAACAAAAGTGACAGAGATGAAACGGCTTCTTTCTCAACATAAATTTGTAGGGATGGTCGGTGACGGTATTAATGATGCACCTGCATTAGCAACTGCAACTACCGGAATTGCTATGGGAGAAGGAACAGATGTGGCTTTAGAAACAGCAGATGTCGTTTTAATGAAAAATGACTTATCTAAAATTGCCTATGCAATACGTTTATCACGTAAAATGCAACGCATCGTCAAACAAAACATCTTTTTCTCAATCGGAGTTATCGTTTTATTAATTGCATCAAACTTTTTACAAATCGTCGATTTACCTCTAGGTGTAATTGGACATGAAGGAAGCACCATTTTAGTTATTTTAAACGGCTTACGTATGCTTAATAAAAACGTCTAAAATAAACAGCCTCGTATCACAAAACGTGATAACGAGGCTGTTCTTTTTAATATTCCTAACTATTAGGTAGTGTCCCCTGCTTCAGAAGTTCTTGTTGTAATGCCTTTTTCTGCATTGTTGCATTTAAAACCCCACCAAAAATTAAAATAATTCCCGTGAAATATAGCCAAAGCATCAAAATAATAACCCCACCAATACTGCCATATGTAGCAGAATAATTTGCAAAATTACTAATATAAAAAGAGAAAGCATATGTTGCAGCTAACCAAGTTAGAGTTGAAAACAACGCCCCCGGCCAAACTCTCATTAACTTCAAACGTGGATTTGTATTTGGAACAAATCTATATATCCCCATTAAAACGATAAAAATAAGTAGAGGCGGTATCGACCAGCGCATTCTATACCAGATTATTTCAAACTGCTCCTCAATGCCAACAATCGAAAATAAGAAATGCCCCACTTGTTGCCCAAAAACCGGTAAAAGAAGAGCAACAGCAATAACAACGACAAATGCTATGGTGAAAACAAGGGATAACCCTCGATCTAATATACTCCCCCTAGTTTCTGTATCATATGCCTTATTTAAGGCTCTAATCAATGCATTAATTCCTTTGGAAGCAGACCAAATTGTTCCCAGCACCCCGATGGATAATAAACTACTATTACGGCTTGTTAAAATTTCATTCAATGTATTTTCAATAAGCCTATATACCTCGTCCGGCATAATATTCACTAAAAAGGAATACACTTGCGTCGTCTCTATATTCAAAAACGGTAGTAATGTAACTAGAAAAATTAGTAGTGGGAAAAAAGATAGTAAAAAGAAATAAGCCAATTCCGCTGCAAGAGCTGATATTTCCACTCGCTGTAAGCGTAGTATTAAATCTTGCGTAAAGCCCCTTGATGTCATCACATCTACAGCGTCTTCGTCTGGTGAGACAAATGATTTCACCACACCGACAGCTGTATGTATCGATGCTTTTTTCTTTTCCATACTAATTTCCTCCTGTATGATAACTATTCTTTATCAGATAAAGAAAAGGCCGATTTTGTGTCATTAATCATGCCTTCGATTGTGGAAGGTAATTCTTTAAATTCATCAACCTTTTCAACAATTGTGTTGACATTTTCTGTTACACTTTCACATAGCACTTTAGCGGTCAATACTTTTTCCTCGACTAGTACTTGTAATTCCTCTCGATTGGCTGCATAATACGAGATTGCTTCTTTCATCTTTTTCGTTGTAGCTATTGTTTTCTCACGCGTTGTACGGTCAAACATGCTTAATGCGGCACCAACTGTAGCGCCAACTACGATGGATGCTAATAATTTACTTCGTCCCATATTAAATACCTCCTGCTTGGTAAGTGTATATTCCTTTAGGATAATTAAGACTCATCACCAAAAGTTAGGGCTGTTTGATGCCCCGACCTCTCCATGAAAGCGCCCAGTCGAAACGGAAATCAACCACACGTTATGGTGATGTACCATAATTAAACTGCTTACTGCCCTTATTCTACCCAATAACAGTCTATTTTTAAAGCAATGCCCAAATACAGTGTTGACATTTTTTTTATTCAATGAAATGATATTTTCGAGGATTATTGAGAAAGGTAGGTTTAAATTATGGATTTATCAGTACCGTCAAAAGAAAACGTTATTTATATGGTTGATCAAATGAAAGACAAGCTTCGCATGGTTAATGTCGATGCGATGAAATCGGAAAATTTCGATGAAGCTAATTACGAAGACCTAGTCTATTTATACGAAATGGTCATGAAGCGCAACACATTTAGTCCGAGCGAGATGCAAGCCATCGTTGCGGAATTAGGAGCTTTGCGTAAATAAAAAGGGTTTTGTAAATAAAAAGCTATTAGTAATATGGCATCAAAGCCGATTACTAATAGCTTTTTTCTATTTTTTATTTTTCACGGCAGAACCGTCTTCAGTTACAAGTGGTTGTATTAGCACTTCTACACGACGGTTTTTCGCACGACCCTCAGGCGTGTCATTCGGAGCAATAGCTCGATTTTCACCATAACCTTTAGCACTAAAGTTCTCAGACTTTAATTTAGAATTACTATTCAATAGAACCAAATAGAAATTTGAAGCACGCATTAATGATAACTCCAGGTTTGACGAAAAATTCGGTCCTACTGGAACATTATCTGTATGTCCTGTTATAACAATATTTCGGGCTGGATCGGATACTAATACACCAGCAAGCTCTTTAGCAATTGGAACATATTCTGGTTTAATCACTGCCTTCCCTGGATCAAACAGAATACTATCACGAATTGTAACAAGTAACCCCTCATCAGTCATCGCTGTTGCGAATTGACCTTCCATCTCATGTACAGCGATGAAATTATCAACACTATCTTTAATTTGAGCTAACTCTTGCTGATCTTTTAAGTAAGCTGAATTTTGCTGTGCCTGTTGTGGTGTTTGGCTACTTTCTGCATTAGGAGTTTTTACTGCTGCAGGTTGCTCTAAAAAGCCTGTGCCACCATCAAATACCTGAGTAAACACTGCTGACATTCGATCTAGCTTCTCTTGGTCTACTGAACTGGATGCAAACAGTACAATAAATAATGCTAATAACAGCGTCAAAATATCAGCGTATGGCACTAACCAAGACTCATCAACGTGTTCCTCATGCTTTTTTTTCTTAGCTTTCTTTGCCAAGGCCGCCCGCCCCGCTTTCATTCGAAATTTGACGACGTTCTTCCATTGTTAAATAAGAAGATAATTTTTGTTCGATAACGCGTGGTGCCTCCCCTTCTAATACCGAAAGGATACCTTCAATCATCAAATGTTTTTGTTTTACTTCTAAAGCAGATTTACGTTTCAATTTATTAGCAAATGGATGCCATAATACGTAACCTGTAAAAATACCTAATAGTGTAGCCATGAAAGCAGCTGAAATGGCGTGCCCTAATTTATCTATATCATTCATATCTGCTAATGCGGCAATTAACCCTACTACCGCACCAAGTACCCCTAACGTCGGAGCATATGTACCAGCTTGTGTGAAGATTAGCGCACCACTTGCATGACGTTCTTCCATCGCTTCTACTTCTTCTGTTAAGACGTCACGAATATAGTCCGCATTTTGTCCATCAATTGCTAATGTAAGTCCATTTTTTAAAAATGGGTCTTCAATCTCTGAAGCTTTACTTTCAAGCGCTAATAGACCTTCACGGCGAGCTAAATCAGCCCATTGTGAAAACATCTTAATAATCTCAATATCATCTGCTAATTTTGTTTCTTTAAAAATATTTTTAAATAGCTTAGGTACTCGCTTTAACTCCTTCATTGGGAAGGCAATTGTTACTGCGGAAATAGTACCGAAGATGATAATTAGAATGGCTGCGGGGTTATAAAACGCACTTAAATTTACACCCTTTAGTACCATCCCTGTTAACAGCGCAACAAACGCTAAAATTAACCCTACTACCGACGACAAATCCATTTTTGAACCTCCAAATCTCCTATTAAACTTTATTTCGTCTATTTTTCCATATTTTAAATAAATACATAATATAGTATAAATGTATTTCACAAATTTTTCGATGTAATAATTACTTTTTATTCACTTTTCGACCACATTTGATTATATTGAATTAAGAATAATACACTAAATTGTCTTTATTTGAAATTAATTAAGAATTTGTTATTATCCTTCGACACAAAATTACTAAAATATGCTGAACTAGCCGTAAAACCAGGAGAAAATATCCAAAAATAATAACTCCCTCACATAAGCAGTTTGAATGATAAATTAAAACTTATTCAGATAATTATTAAAATTGCATATAAAAATGGTACAAAACAGGTTTTTGTTGAATTATCAGACGCTATACTTTTTTGAACTCGCTACGAAAACACTCTAAAAGACCCATTTAATTTCTTCCTATCAAGGAAATTTTAAAACGCGAATGGCTAGCTGAGCAAGGGACACAGCTGATCTTATCAATTATGCTTCGGAATAATTGCGTCCAGAATGGGCTAAATCAAAGCTTTACACAGGACTTTTTTAACTAGTACTAGACCTAATAGTAAGAAAGAATCGATTTTCCGCAATAAAAACTGGACATTTTAAGTATTTTATACCTACTAATGTTAGTCCAGACTAGGTATGTTATGGATGTCATAAATTCTCCTTAGATTTTCCTAGTAACCTATTGTATAATTAGTATAGATAATATAGTAGATTATTTTAGTAGAGAGGAGATGTCATTATGTTCATTACGACTGTACTAGGCTTTTCAGCCGTTTTATTAATCTCTTTGGGATTCTTCATCCACTACCTACAAGTTGGTTTAGATACTAAGTCTTCAGTAACTGTAGATCCAAAACCAAATGAAAAGTTTTAATATTTCTATAAAAAACAGCTACCATAATGTAGCTGTTTTTTATTTATTCTCAATTATTTCGATTCGCTAAATAAATTACTAAACTTCTTTTTTTTTAAAGAAAATTGCGTGAATATTGTCATTATTATTTGCATATTCAACGTTTTGCTCTAAAATATTTCTGTAAGGAAGGGAGCAATTTTTCATGACAATGTTACAAGATATTCTTAAGTTTAATGAAGATTTCGTTCAAGAAAAAAAATATGAGCCTTTTATTACAACAAAGTATCCGGATAAGCGCATCGTTGTGTTATCTTGTATGGATACTCGTCTTGTAGAGCTGTTACCTAAAGCTATGAATTTACGTAATGGCGACGTAAAAATCGTTAAAAGTGCTGGGGCATTAGTTAGTCACCCTTTTGGTGCAATTATGCGTAGTTTACTTGTAGCTGTTTATGAACTACAAGCAGATGAGGTGTATGTTATTGGACATTACGACTGCGGTATGAGTGCAGTTGACCCAGAAGCAATGTTAAATAAAATGGTTGTTAGAGGAATAAACCCTGATACTATCAAAACAATAGAATATTCAGGTATTGATTTAAAAGAGTTTTTACGTGGATTTGGCGACGTAGCAACAAGTGTAAAGATGAGCGTCGAAACAATTCGCAATCACCCGTTAATGATTAAAGATTTGCCTGTTCATGGATTAGTAATTGATCCAAATACAGGTCGCCTTGATGTAATCATAGACGGTAACGAACAATAGTAAAAAAGAAGCGCCTATCCTTCATTGTTTGAAAGATAGACGTTTCTTTTTATTGGCCCTCTAAACGTGCATACATATAATGATCCACCCATTGGCCATTAATGTACAGCAGTTTTCTCAAAAGACCTTCACGCTGAAATCCAGACTTTTCTAAGACTCGGATAGAAGCATTATTTTGTGTTGAAACATACGCCTCTACTCGATGTAAGCCTACTTGCTCGAACGCAAATTGCACGACCATATTAACTGCTTCTGTCACGATCCCTTTTCCAACATAAATTTCATCCATCGCATAACCAACAAATGCACTGGAATATGGTAAACGTTTTACAGCATAAAGAGCAATATGTCCTATTAAGTTATTTGTACCTGGCTCAAAAATACCGAAAGTAAATTCCCTCTTTGAGTCCATTAAGTATAAGCTTTCTTGAATTTTTTTATATTGAGCATTAATTGTATAATATTCAGGACGTTGTAACGGTTCGTATGTAGACCAAAAGTATTTATTGCGACTTACGAGATCAGTTAAACTTTGCGCATCTTTTTCATAAAATGTGCGAATGTAGCATTTTCCCCCTTGAATTGATACCACATTTTCACCCTTTTTCCTCAATAATCTCCAAATTTTAAGCACCATTTTCCCACTCTAACCTTCCGATAATTGTCAATACGTTTTTAATGCCTGAGTTCATTTTCAATGGTTAACAAACAATTTATGAATCTTTACCATAGCGTGTGGTTGATTTCCGTTCCGACTGGGCGCTTTCCTGGGGGCGTCCGATGAGCCGCTTTTGTTGTTGTTGTTGTTGCTGTCGCTTCGCTTTCGCACAGATAAAACATTTGCTGTCGCTACGCTTTCGCACAGAAAACATCCGCTGCGCTGCAGGGTCTCGGGCCAACAGATGTTTTTTGCGCGAAAGCGTAGTGCAACGTAGCGACATCAACAGCACGATGTTGGTCACGAAGGTGTTATCACAGGATGTGATGGTTTTAGCCTTCGTTCCTCTTTTCGCTAATCCCCAAGGATGTTGCCCAGCCTCCACTCCAATCAACTTATATATAGTATAAATTTCAACAAATATCATGCGCAACTTTTAGTAATTAACCCAGTTTATAGGTAAATCACCATCGAATTGAAGTTTTACTTTATCCCGCTTTAACGGTCAGTAAATGTCTTTCCTCGCTTTAAATGAAGATTGTAGTCGACATAGTAGACGATTAACTGACCGTAAAAGCCCGATTGGTTCAACTAACAATCAGTGGTAAAATAACCCACTGATTGAAGTTTTACTTTATCCCGCTTTAACGGTCAGTAAATGTCTTTCCTCGCTTTAAATGAAGATTGTAGTCGACATAGTAGACGATTAACTGACCG
>NZ_JBNNTW010000021.1:38310-41234 GCF_050279145.1 Lysinibacillus sp. NPDC094177
CCGTAAAAGCCCGATTGGTTCAACTAACAATCAGTGGTAAAATAACCCACTGATTGAAGTTTTACTTTATTGTATGTAAAAAAAGATGCTGCTACAACTAAAACATCTCGTCTTGTTGTTACAGCATCCATAACATTATTTTATTTTTTGTTTTTGTTTTTTGGCTGCTTCTCTAGCAATTCAAGGCTAGACGATTCAGCATCCTCTAAATGCGCTGTATCTAATACATTCGTTAAATGAAGGCCACGTTTTTTTGCCTCACGTTCGATATGTGCTAGTGTTTCTTGAAGCACCTGAACACGAGCATATTTTTTATCGTCTCCTGGTACTAGAACCCATGGAGCACTTTTCTTATCGGTCTTTTCAAACATTTCATTTGCAGCTTCTATATATTGAGGTGTTTTTTCACGATTTCGCCAGTCTTCATCTGTTAACTTCCAAGACTTATATGGATCCTGCTCGCGTTCTTGAAAACGGTTAAGCTGCTCCTCGTCAGATACTTGAAGCCAAAACTTAATAACAATATAATCTCCTGCTGTTAAAATCTTTTCAAAATTATTAATTTCTTCGTATGCACGAGACCACTCTTCTGTTGTTGCAAATCCTTCAATACGCTCAACTAATACACGACCATACCATGAGCGGTCAAAAATAGCGATTTGTCCATGCTGTGGCAGCTTTCTCCAAAAGCGTTGTAAATAATTGTAGCGCAGTTCATGAGGCTGAGGTGCTGCAATTGGGTGTACGACATAGCCACGTGGGTCAACACGTTCAATTAGACGCTTAATAGCGCCACCCTTACCAGCAGCGTCCATACCTTCAAATACTAAAATTAGCCCAATTTTATTGTTCAATAAAAACTGTTGAGCATTTAACATTTCATATTGGAGTACTTTTAATTTCTTCTTATACATTTTCTTATCCAGTTGAACTGATAAATCTAGATCATTTAAATTTTGAGTCATTAAAACTTCACTCCTTACATTTGAATATTCTTATTGTACTAAAGAAAAATATGAATGCCTATGTAAATGGTAAATTGTAGATAATTTTAGCGAAACAACACGATACATTGTTGGTAGTTTCCGTTATAATGAAAATATAATGTTACAGTCCTATACTTATTTGTCTTTTCCCTATACAATTTAACACGAAGGGAGAGGAAAGCATGCCTCGATTTTTTTTGATGACAATCACTTATATTGTCTCACTCATCCTAACCTTTTCATCCTATTTCATGAAAATAAACGGTCAATCTTCTTTAGAAATCTCAAATCGTTTTCCAGTAATATTTGCACCTTTTAATGTTAGTTATGCGATTTGGATTGTGGTTTACATATTTCTTGGTTATTGGTTAGTTATGAATCTAAAAAAGACATCTATGAAACAGACTGTTCTCTTTAGTTGCATATGTATCATGCAGGCGTTAGCAATCGTTGTTTGGCATCACGAATTGTTTATCGTGTCAATTGTCAGTACGTTCATTTTAGTACTGTATTTATTTAAGTTGTATAAAACGTACCCCCTTAGCAATAATTCACTCACAGGTCGTATCCCCTTCTCGATTTATTTCGGATGGATTACGTTTAGCCTGATGACAAATGTAAGCTTTACGCTAACATCTTATCAATGGAATGGTCTTGGCCTTAGTGATCCACTTTGGGCAGTTATTTTACTGACAATTGGAGCAGCAATAGCGCTACATATTCGATTTCATTATTTTGATATTATCTACCCAAGTGTATTTATCTGGTCCTATATTGGGGTTGCATTACATAATGGTTTTGATGAGCTACTTGTGACGACAGCAGCTTTGTTTTTATGTGGAGTGCTACTTGTCGGTATAATATTTATTAAAAAAAATCCTGCCTACCAAAAATAAATTGGTTAGCAGGATTTTAGTTTTTTATTGTTCATCAAGTGTAGTTAAAATAATTGGTTTGTCTTTTGTAACGATAATTGAATGCTCGATTTGAGCAACTAATGATTTGTCTGGTGTAACGAATGTCCAGCCATCACCGGATTCCACAATATGCTCCGCTTTCGCTGAGATAAATGGCTCAACTGCAAGCACCATGCCCTCTTTCATAATTGTTGAATCCCATGCATCATAATAGTTTAAAATATGATTTGGCTCATCATGTAAAGAACGGCCTAAACCATGACCTGTTAGGTTCATAATTACTGTTAAATCGTTGGCATATGCTTCACGCTCAACAGCTTTTCCGATTTGGTTTAATTTTGATCCTGCTTTTACTTTTGTCATTGCACGGTCGAAAGCACTTTTGGCTACGCGACACAGCTTTTCTTTATCCTCATAGCCTTCACCAACTACAAATGAAATGCCCGTATCAGCAAAGTAGCCATTTAGAGAACCAGATACATCTATATTTACGATATCTCCCTCTTTAATCACTCGTTTACCTGGAATACCATGTGCAACTTCCTCATTAACACTAATACATGTGTATCCTGGGAAATCATACTCCCCTTTAGGTCCAGAAATTGCTCCTGCTTCTGCAAACATACGACCTGCAATTTCATCTAGTTCAAGTGTTGTTACCCCTGGTTTTGTAGCTGCCTTCATTGCCTCACGAATTTCAGCACAAATACGGCCAATTTTTTTAAAGGCTTCAATTTCTTCTTGCGTTTTTACAATCATTTTTAACGTCCCTTTCATCTAATATCTACTATTTAATATAACATAACTTTTTATACATAAAACGCTAAACGCTTTAAATATTATATGCCATCATAAATTGTAAAGTGCAGAAAAACAGGCTCATCACCATGACGTGGGGTTGATTTCCGTTCCGGCTGGGTGCTTTGTTGTTGCTGTCGCTTCGCTTTCGCACAGTTAAAACATTTGTTGCTGTCGCTTCGCTTTCGCACAGTTAAAACATTTGTTGCTGTCGCTTCGCTTT
>NZ_JBNNTW010000022.1:0-40983 GCF_050279145.1 Lysinibacillus sp. NPDC094177
CAACTGCTTGTAATTTATCTTCTACAGTATATTTAGCCATAGAAAAACTGCACCTCCAATTGTTAGATGTGTTTAACAATTGGGGTGCAGTTCAATAGCTTTTTAGCCTTTGGAGTTTTGTATTTTTATGGCGAGCCCCAATGGAATAGTGAAAATAAGGCAATGATTAAAATAATTACAGCAATCATAAAAGTGACGAAGCTACTAGCGTTACCAGTTTTATTTTTCAAGAGCTTTAAGCTCAGTACTATATTGATTATCGATAATGGGAATGCTAGCCATAACCCTAAATTACCTAAGCGTTCAATTTGAATGGGTGTTTGATTGTAAAAATAATTATAGGTGATACCAAGAACAAGTAAAATTGCCAGCACAGTATTAGTCGTTGCAATTTTATTGTTGCTAATCATAATTGCCTCCAATCGCTCCTTTTATTGTTGTATAGTATGCTTGAAAAAATAATGTGATAAAGAATTTGTGGTTATGATTACATTACTTCAGTCTATAATACGGATTTTAAATGACTTTATTTTTTGCTTATTTCAATTGATTAAAACCAATTCCAACCTTGGTGGGCTTACATGTAATTAAATCAAATTTCGTTAGCTTTAATCTGACAATATTCCTTCAATAAATTAGAAGAAGTACTGGCATTTTTAATAGGATTTATGAGTAAATCACGTTCTTTTGAAGAAAGACTGTCATTAGTTAAACAATTTGTATAGAATGATTGAATTTCTCTAGCTTTACAGTAGCAAGCCATTAGTTTTTCAATTTCCATATAGATCATCCTCCTTTTTTGTAATTAAGAGATTTTATAATTTCAGATAACTCCATGATGACAGCTTCTAATTTATCTATTTTCCTCTCAAATCGAATGAACAGATAGACTGTTATGGCAATTGGGAACCCAAAATTTCCTATTAAGCTAATCCACATTGGAACATTTTCCGATATCATAATGTAAATCACTCTCCTTTGGTAATACTCGGATTCGAGCCGAGGATCCAGGTGTTGCAGCCACTTGCCTATATCACCAAAATTTAAACTGTAATATGTAAAGAGAATTCTGAATTAATAAAAACAACCTTCCTGTAAAAAAACGTTATTATTTGATGATTTTTTAAGAACATTTGTTCTGTTTTTGGTTTATAATATAGAGACTACATTCACTTTATATAGAAAGAAGGCGGATATGTAGGAGGGATTATTAAATGGAGAAAGATAATCAGAAGATAGAGGAATTCTTCTATAGAAATAATGAGCAAGTTAGCAATCCAATTATAAAAAGCTTTTTGTCGGATTCAGAAAATCTTCATTTGGTGCAAAAAGCTATCTTATATCCAACTGATATTAATAAGAAACTCGTGGATGAGTCTTTTCAATCTCACTATATAAATGTTAGGAAGACCAAATACGTCAGTAATTTAATTTATTTCTTCAGCTTAGATTTTGATAAAAAAAGAAGAAGGAAGCAAAATCGCACTTTATTAATATTAGATAATGGCTTATCAAAATATGGTGGCACGACTGCAATAGAGCAAATAGAAGATGCAAGCAATGAAAAGGAACTTGATAATATAGTTGGGGAAGGTCTATTAGACAATATAGAGGATGAACAGCTTTTAAAGGCCTTACAAAAACTAACGGTTAGACAGCTCCAAATTTTAGAAATGCTCTATGTAAAAGAGCTTTCTATAAAAGAAATAGGTCAAACATTACAAACAAGCCCACAGAATATATCAAACCTTCACAGGAATGCTTTAAATAAACTCAATTATACACTCAGAAAAAAGGGGGAATAACCTATGGCACATTTAGAAAACCAACATAACGAAGAGACCCTAACAATTATAGAGAATTTCATACCTAAAATTAAACATTGTTTACACAATACAGAATATCAAGAAAGGGAAGACTTGGAACAAGAAATTAAATTGAAAATTATAGAAAAGCTTGCAACAGTAAAGTTTCAGGACGCACCTAGTTTTTGGGATTTTTTCTCGTGAACTGTATACCTAGATGACTCGAGCTGGAAACCTAATAAAGTTCTTGGTAAACCTGATCAGTCGAGTTAATAGCTGATCATATTCTTAGTAAACCCGAGCGTATCAAGTAGCCATCCTATTACTTTCGCAGTATACCCAGAGCAGGTTGAGGTTGGCCAACCCGAGCGGTTTTAGTTACTACCTGATCATTTTCACGTCATACCCGATCAGATTGAGTAACCACCCGATTACTTCAAATTGCTACCCGATGTCGACACCTCAAAAAAACAAAAAAACGATGCACATAGCAACGATACTATGTATATCGTATTGTTGATTGATCAGTCTTTTAGGAAATCAGGTTTTCGAAGCTTGGGTTTGGATTTTTGATTGAAATTTCGACCAGTGATTCCTATTTGGTGTCCGCTACTATCTACTTTATACCTACTAAAAGAAAGAACAGATTTACTATTTTTTCTAGATAAATAAAAAGTGATATAAAGCATATTTATCTAATAAAGAAAATATATTATATATTTTCTGAATTTACATGGAGATTTAGTAATTTTTTTATATGATAGAAAATAGGTCTTTCTTATAATTTTGAATAATTTCCATATTTTTATAGATTTACTTACGATTATTTTAGTACACTAAATCTATGAATTGAAAGGGGCAAGAAGAATGAAAAAGACATTTTTAGCTGGTGCACTAAGTATTGCATGTTTTACAGGAGGTTTTGGGTTACAAGCAAATGCTCAAGAAAATGTAGATGTTGCTAGCTTTATCCATCCAAAACAGGCAGTTGCAGCGACTAAACAAGCGCAATCAATGACATACCAGGATCTTTATAAAACACTAGTAATCTCTAAATTAGCCTATGAAGATAAAGATATGACATTAGTAACGACAAAAAATAATATTACATTAAAGATATCGTTACAAGCACTATTGAAAGTTACTGAAATGAGTGCACAGGAACAAAAAGAATTTAAAGAGCTATTCGGTGACTCTATTCAAATGAAATTTACTCCATCTGGAAATGCATTTAAGGCAGAAGTTTATGCTCAAGGGAAATGGCAAGCTTTAGATAATGCAGATTTAAATGCTTTTGTGGGAGCAATTCAGGAAGACAATATTGACTTAAAATCAGGCGGTTACTTCACGGATACTATTGGACATTGGGCTGAGGGCTATATCCAATTATTGTTCCAATTAGACATTATAAATGGAACATCTGCAACAACATTTAATCCAAATGGACAAGTAACACGTGGACAATTAGTTTCTATGATTTTCCGTGGTACTGGATTAGATGTGAATAAAGATTATGAAGGTCCTGCTACATATAAAGATTTAGCTAATTTCCCAGGTGCAAAGGAAGTAGCGATTTTAGAAGAGTATGGCTTAATCGAAATTTTTGATGGTGTTAATTTTGAGCCGTATAAACCTGCTACACGTGAGGAAATGGCATTTGTAACAGCAAGATACTTAGAATCAAAGGATTTTGATGTAAGTAAAGTTAGCAAAAATAACCCATTTACAGACAAAAACCAAATGCGTCAGGAAACTGTTGAATCAATCGGATTATTAAAGCAATTAGGTGTTATTGATGGAGCAAACGGTCAATTTAATCCAAAAGGTAATCTTACACGTGCACAGTTCTCTAAAATCCTAACACTAACATTAATGTTAGTTGGTGCCGATGAGTAATTAAAAAAGAAGCAATCCACAATATCTGGTGGATTGCTTTTTTACTCGATAAGCATATGAAATATGTGACTTAATAAATAACCTAATAAAATATATATTAAAAAGGTTTTTCGTGATACGGAACGAATATGATGCAAAATAAATTCTGAAATACTGGCGGTTGCTATTAAGCCAATCGATATGCCCATTAGTACTCCTTGTGCCTTATTAGATAACGCCCAATATTGACCGATCTGTATAAAAATACTAAAAAATATCGAAAATGCTATGAAATAAATAAAGAGTCTCCATAACCTTTCTCCTTGTGATAATAATGCTGTTGAAAGTGCAAAGCCTTCTGGTAGATGATGTAGAATAATGGAAGCTGTTATTGCAATACTTAATGCGGAGCTCCCTAGTAACTGTCCGACAGTAAGGCTCATTGGAATAGTGTGGATAATTATAGCGATTGCGAGTAATGATACAGAGGGGTTTTGTGTATGGGAAGTGTGAAATAAACTATTAAGTATTTCAAACATTAAATAGCCCATCAAAATTCCAAGTAAAAGGCCAAATGATTTGTACATTTGAAAAGAAGAAGGAATGACGTCTACTACAAGTAAGCCAACTAAAAATCCTCCACATAGTAATGATAATCCATGAGTTGTATGCTGGAATAGCTTAGAGAATACCCAAGCTAGGGCTCCTCCGATGCTAGCACTTAAAAAAAGAAATCCACCAAGTATCATCGCACTCAACTGCAAAATTCCTCCACCCTATATATACTTAAAGCCGTTTTAAAAAATATATGCTAAATAGAAACGATTATGATAATCGTAAGTTTTAGAAAAAGATCCAATGTATGCAATCCTAAAGAGTAAAAGGTTATTTTATCGATAAATCTATTTTTAGGGGGGATTATTGAAATCTGAGTGAATGCTTTAGTGCACATGTGAAAGAGGAGACGCTCCCTAGAAAGCATCAATCACAAATTATGGTAGGATTAAATTGACTGAATATTGTTTCGATTCTATACTTTTTAGTAGTAATACGAGATTCATTGATTTAGTGACTACTAATGAAGGTGAGGATGTAAGTATGAAATGGGATGCGAGTTATGATGTGGTAGTTGTAGGTTCTGGGGCAGCGGGGTTAACGGCAGGACTGACAGCGAAGCTACAAGGCATGAAATCATTAGTCATTGAAAAGACAGAGCATTATGGTGGGGCATCTGCCATGTCTGGTGGAGCACTATGGATTCCAAATAATCATGTGATTAAGGGTGAGGGTGTTCCTGATACACATAATCTAGCGCGTTTATACTTAGATTCAACCATTGGTGATCGTGTACCAGAGGCCTTGAAGGAAGCTTATATTAAACGGGGGCCTGAAATGTTAAGGTTTTTAAATAATCATACTAGGCATATGCGTTTCCAATATGCTAAAGGTTATTCAGATTATTATCCTGAAAAACCAGGTGGCTTACCTCAAGGGCGATCGATTGAGCCAGTTATTTTTGATATTAAGAAAATGGGGTCATTAGCAGATACGATGCGTCGTTCTACATTGTCTTCTAAAGGCTTTACGATGAATAGCTATGAATTTCATAAGGTAAATATGGTTAGGCGCACGACAAAGGGAAAAACAACTGCCTTAAAATTAGGCATGCGTTTGGTGAAGTCGAAAATTACAGGAAGTCAGCCTGTTGCATTAGGGGAAGCGCTAATTGCTCGATTACGATTGTCACTTGCAGAAGCGAATGGAGAGCTGTGGATCTCCACTGCATTTAAAGATTTTATCGTTGAAAAAAATCGGGTGACTGGTATCATGGTTGAACGTGATGGGCAGGAGATGCGGATCGAGGCGAAGCGAGGGGTAGTCCTTTCTTCAGGTGGTTTTTCTCATAATCAAGCATATCGAGAAAACTATTTACCTGCACCAACAAACGCAAAATGGACTTCTACACCTGAAGGACAAACAGGAGATGTTATCGAGCCTAGTGTGAAAATAGGGGCGACATTAGATTTAATGGATAAAGTATGGGGAGCACCTTCCGTTATTGATCCACAAGGGCACCCTTTCTTCCTAGTTGCAGACCGTGGAGTTCCAAATATGATGGTTGTGGATGGTGCTGGGAAACGTTATTTAAATGAAGCGGCACCTTATCATGAATTTGTAGACAAAATGTATATTCACCACCAAAAAACTAATAATGCTATACCTTCTTGGATATTGATCGATGCAAAGGCAAAGAGTCGCTATATTTTCACAGGATTGTTCCCAGGACAAGCGTTCCCAAAAAGTTGGTTTGATAACGGTATAGTGAAAAGTGCACAAACAATTGAGGAACTTGCAGGGCATATGAATGTTCCTCCAGAAAATTTAGTGGAAACTGTAGAGCGCTTTAATGCCTTTGCTCATAATGGACGTGATGAAGATTTCCTTCGAGGAGATAGTGCCTATGATAATTATTATGGAGATCCTACCTTGAAAAATCCGAACCTAGCAGAGGTTAATAATGCTCCATTTTATGCACTTCGTTTATATCCAGGAGATATCGGGACTAAGGGCGGCTTAGTAGTGGATGAGCATGCCCGCGTTGTAAAGGCAGATGGTTCGGCAATTGAAGGGTTGTATGCATCGGGGAATTGCTCAGCCTCTATAATGGGCGAAACATATCCAGGACCAGGTGCAACATTAGGGCCTGGTATGACATTAAGCTATATTGCAACAACGCATATGGCAAATACAGTTAATAAGGAAAAATCGAACTTGCTAAAGGTATAGAGAGCATTTTCAAATGGTTTTGCGAGATAGAGTTGAAGGTCAACGAAATAATGACAAGCTCGTAACATTGATATCTTCAATCACAAGTGAAAAATTTATTAAAAAAATCCCCAGCGTCAATGCAACGACGCTGAGGATTCTTTATGATTAAAAGTGTATACCTGGTTTATCACTTAGCTTGCAGCCTGTTCCATATTTCGCTTTTAAGGCACCTTTAAAATTAGTTTGTTCAAGCTCAGGGTATGCCTGTTTCCAAAGTTCAAACACATTGTGACTTGAAGCAGTACCTTCTTTTGTCAATCGAACAATATGGAAACCATATTCATCGTTGCATCGTGCTAATGGGCGATTTTCACGAACTGTAATGATTCGACCGCTCGCTGTAACATCATATATGCCTTCATAACCCGAAATGGCACGTCTTTCTTCATCGAAGTCAACTGCTTTTTCTTTCTTAGCTTCTTTGACTTCATTTTTTTCTACAGGCTTAACAGCTTCTTTAATTTCTTCTTTCTCTACAGGCTTAGTTACTTCTTTAACTTCATCTTTTTCTACAGATTTAGCCTCTTCTTTATTTTGAGTTGGAAGCTGCTCCACAATAACAAAATCCTTATTTGAAGCTTTGTCGCTCATTGTAGCCATCACGTTCATAATAGAACCTACATAACGCACTGGTTTATCTTTGCCTTCTTCAAATACAAAAATATTATAATCGGTTTTATTCATCTTTTTCATAATGATATTTCCTGTTTTAATAGTAAAACCGATAAATTTGTTCTTTTTAAGTGCTTGTACTGCTTGTTGCTTTGTTAAAATCATTTTTAAAATCTCCTAAAGAATTGTTTTTTCTATTTTACCATAAAATCAGTTTTCCTGTTTTTCTTAAATATTGGATGTTACATTATTACGCTGATAATACTTTATGCCATGGGAAGAAAAGTGTTGTATAACTAAATAAACAATCAATCTCTTAAATTTCAAAATGGTAAGATTAAAGTATTATTTAATTTTGTAAGTACTAATTGTTTTTCATGGTAAATACCTCATCGTTATAACGTGGGTTGATTTTCGTTCCGATTGAGGAGTGATCGGGTAGAGCGTAGAACTGCTCCAGTAACCGGGCAATCGTTCTAACTCATAACTACAAAATAAAAAGGAGGATTTAATTATGGTTCAACATTTATTTAGGATGAATTTAAATTGGTCGGAGGGAAGAAATGGGACGGGGAATATTGTTGCGGACAATCTAAATACGAAAATTTCTATTCCTCGAGAAATGAATGGACCAGGGATTGGGACAAATCCTGATGAAATGTTGCTTGGAGCGGCAGCAACCTGCTATTTAATTACACTGGCTACGTTACTTGAAAATTCGAAGATTGCTTTGATGGATTTGTCCATGCAAGCTGAAGGTTTTGTTGATGTTACGAATGGTGTTTTTACATATGAGAAGATCGTGCATAAGCCAAGGATTGTTGTACAAAATTTAACTGAGCGAGAACAAAAGAGAATTCATCGATTAGCTGAGAAGGCGGAACAAACATGTATGATTAGTAAGGCATTAAAAGGAAATGTTCAAATTGCATGCGACGTGCAAATTATAAAAGGGTAAAAAAGAACATCTCAATTAATGACTGAATATATTAATGTTAGGAGTTATTCAAAAATATTTTGAAATAACTCTTTTTTCATTTTGTTAGAAAATTGCTTTTTCAAAAGTAGTTCTATAAATGTACCAAATGAATATATAAAGTTAAGTGCTAAAAAAATGCAAAGGATGATGTATTGCACGAGCAGACAGCTCAGACTATTACATTTTATAGTCAGTACGGAAAGAGAATTTTGGATATTGTGGGGGCACTCCTATTACTTTTCGTAACCATACCTTTTATGTTGGTAGTATTCCTCGTTTTACTTATTAGCACTGGCCGCCCTGTTTTTTTTAAACAAATCCGTACTGGTCAGGAACATCAGCGCTTTGTTATTTGGAAGCTACGGACAATGACCATACAGGCGGTTCCAGTGAATATGCCTACTATGTGTGCAGACGGAATTCCTGATGATTATTATTTTAAAACTGAACAGGATGCACGAATCACGAGGGTTGGGGCCGTTCTTCGGAAGTTAAGTATTGATGAAATTCCACAGCTCATTAATGTCTTAAAGGGAGATATGAGTATTGTTGGACCACGACCAGAAGTTCCAACCATCACAAATGCTTATAACAATTTACAGGCACGACGTTTAGAAGTAAAGCCGGGATTAACAGGACTTGCTCAAATTAACGGTCGCTCTAATATTTCTCACGGGCAAAAAATTTCATATGACCTAGAATACGTCGATAATTATTCCTTTTGGATAGATCTTAAAATTATCATCAAAACACTTTACGTAGTGTTAGGGAGAACAGGTGCTTATTAAAAATTAATGAGTGTTAGATCTGAAGATCGTTCAGCTTATTACACGTTCGGATAAGATTGGAGGAGCGCAAAAACATGTGGAGGCACTTGCCGTAAAATTAAAGCAAGATGCTCATGAGGTAACCATTGTAACAGGCCTTTATGATCCATCACTGTGGTTTTTCAAGAAGAAAAAATTGATGTTATCAGTATCTCGGCCTTGCAGCGGGCCACCTAAAAGGGTTTACAAACCATTTGACAACTAAGAGCCGCTTTTAACTTTTTTCAGCAAATGTCTTTTGTAGCGAAAGTGCAACGGTAGTTACAGAAGTCTCTCACCTCTATAGGTGGTGAGATGAATGCGGTTTTAAGTTGCTATTCAGAGGGTGTCCAAACACCCGCTGAAATAGAGGAGCTCATTCTAAGAACGCCACGTCCTGCTGCAACGACTGAGTGACCAACATCTTGTTGCTGTCGCTTCGCTTTCGCACAAAAAAAACATCTGCTGCGGTCGCTTCGCTTTCGCGCAAAAAACATCTGTTGCTGCCGCTGCGTTGCACTGCGCTTTCGCACAAAAAACATTTGCTGCTGTCGCTTCGCTTTCGCGCAAAAAACATCTGTTGCTGCCGCTTCGCTTTCGTGCAAAAAACATTTGTTGCTGCCGCTGCGTTGCACTGCGCTTTCGCACAAAAAACATTTGCTGGCTTAAGCACAAAGCCGATTCCGGACGCATTTATGCCGAGGCATAATTGATAAAAATTCAACCAGATATTGTTGCAGCACATTCATCGAAGGCGGGTGCAATTGGAAGGGGAGTAGGCAGGCTTTTACGGGATTCCAACTGTTTTTACTGCCCATAGCTGGAGTTTTACAGAAGACGTACCGCAGAAAAAAGATTATGTATAGCCGAATGGAAAAAACAGTTCAATCGTTAGCAGCTAAAATTATTAAGGTATCTGAATATGATCGTAAGCTAGTATTATCGAAAAAAATCGCTCCTGCTCATAAAATGCTGACGATTCATAATGGCATTGACCAAATAGAGAATCGAGTAGCACCTATCAAAGAGAATGAAGAGCATCCATTAATTATGATGGTTGCTCGTTTTGAAGTGTCAAAAAGACAGGATTTATTGCTAGAGGCTTTAGCGGAGCTTTCTGATACACCTTGGCGCCTTCAATTGATAGGTGATGGTTCACTTCGTCCTAGTTTAGAAAAAATCGTTACCGATAAAGGCTTAACGGATCGTGTCTCATTTTTGGGCAATCAATTAGAGACACATCTTCACTTGAGGAAAGTCAATTATTTGTTTTGCTATTAGATTGTGAAGGCTTACCGATCTAAATTATTGAAGCAATGCGAGCAGGGCTTCCGATTATCGCCACCAACTAATGAAAAGGCTTAAACAATTGTTAATGTAACGTCGCTTTTTAAGGAATTTTACGTTTCTACCAATGTATCAGAAAACTCTATTTGTCTACGAACAGGCTGTATCAAAGTCGGCAAAGAAAGGTGATTAACTTGCAATTAATTCGCATTCGAACTGATGATGAGCTTATGTGGTACAAGGATATTTGGGATGAAATTTTAGCAGCGGAGGACAATGATAATCCATTTATAGAATTTGCTTGGTTTTATAACTGGTGGCAAATTGTTGGGCGAAGAGAGCGTGTGGAGCTCTATGCCGTTGAAGAAAATGGGACTATCATTGCCTTTTTCCCCTTCTTAGTCCGACTTCGATGGGGAATACGAATTTATGCCTTTGTGGGAGAAAATATTGCGAATTATTCAGGTGTTGTAGCGAAAAAAGAATGGCTGTTGCCCGCAACGACCTTTGTCTTTGATCAACTCATTGAAAAGTATAAACATCTACTATTTTCGTTTCATGGATTATTGGAAAGCAAAGACTCTACAAAGGTCATTGAGCAATATTTTGTTGAAAGGCAGTTACGGCCGAGTATTTTTCGTGTAGTGACTCCGTATCTTGCCTTTCACGATGTAAATTTTTCTAACTATTTCAATCAACGTAGAAAAATGCATAGCGTGGATAAAAGAGAGCAGAAGCTACGAAAATTAGGCTCATTAACGAGGATAACCCCTTCGCAGGACGAGCTTTGGCAAATGTTTAGATTATTTGATCGACGATGGGCAAAAAAAATAAACACAAGTGAATTTACAAAAGGCAAGAAAAAGGATTTTTTCGAACGGTTAACACTCCTTAAAGGAGAGGCATTGCAAGTCGAGGTAGACGCACTTGTTTTTGAAGACCAATGGATTGCCTTCACCTACGGAATTTGCTGCCGTGGACGTTATGTAACTTATTCACGTGCACATGAGCCGACATTTAATATATTTGGGCCTGGCAGATTAGTGAATCAGGAAACTATTAAGCGAACCCATACTGAAAATTATCGCTTGTTCGATATGAGTATTGGCTACGAGCCAGATAAGTTCGATTGGCGCTCTAATATTGATTTTACAAGACGTATGCTCGTAAGCAGTGGCACAAAACGAGCAAAGCTATTGGCGAGTTGTTATACGTTGAAAGAACGACTCAAGGAATTATTAAAAGGCAATCATCGTGTCGTGGAATGGAAACGCAATACTTTAGGTCAATTATGTTACTTAGTAAAGTATGGAAAAGTAAAAGATTGGCTAGAATATGGACAACTATTCGTAGAAAAGTTTATTCGTTTTAGGCAAGTGGATTTGTATGAATTATCCCCATCAGATAATGTTACACCACAACGACCTGTAGGAGATTTGTTTAAGGAGTTGTCAATACAGGAAGCGATGCAACTCGATGAGGGAGAGATTATTTCTCTACTTTATAAGGGATACACCATTTATAAAGATTCCTTTGTTGAAACGAATAAGGTTGCGTTTGCATTACATGCTGTGGATTGGCGTGTAGATGAATTGCAAATTGTTGAAGCATTGCCAAAGCAGACATATTTTTTAACCTATGATGTTTATAAAAATATCGATATTATTACAGCCTTTTTCCAAAAAATGAAACCTGCACAAACACTTTGGGTTACTGCAAGCTTTTGGCAATGGCGAAAGCGTAAACGATTATTGCAGCTAGGCTATAAACGTATTTCTCGAATGAAACATTTTAAATGTGCTCGTTATGAGCGAAATCATGTAGAAAAATACACAGAGAGTGGGGGCGATGTTCATTCTGTCCATTAAAAGTAAGCGATGGAATATCGCAATGCAGCATTTTTATTTTGTAGAAAAACCAGCCAATGTTAGAAAATCAATGAAGGTTGTTGGATATACACATTCACTTGTACCGAGCCGTAAGCTTATGAAAAGTGAAACGGTTCATATTCACCTTACAGATAGTGAGTTGTCATTGTATCTTGCTCTTTCAGAAAGTAATAGAAAAATACTTCGTCGTGCGCAAAAAGAGTCCTATCAAGTTTTTATTTATAAAGAACCATCAGATGAAAATTTACGAGCCTTCCAACAGTTTTATAATAATTTTGCAAAAAGGAAAAAACTCGAGCAAATTAGTAAGTCTCAAATGGAAGCTATTACGCTCTTAAAAAATAAAGGAGCGCTATGGTTGTCTGAGATTCGAAGTATTTGTGGACAAACACTATGCTATAGACTGGATATTGTATACGCTAAAAAAGCGATGTCCTATTATGTAGCGACTTGTCATTCACAATTGATGCCAGATCATTTAAAAAGACCAGTTCGTTATGCAAATCGTTTCTTACTATGGCACAATTTATTGCATTTAAAGGAGCAAGGCTTTGTTTTATATGATATGGGGAAGCTGACAAATGACCAAAATGTTCGGTCGTTTAAGCTAGGTTTCGGTGGACAAGTCGTCGATGTATATTCCGGCTACATTACCCAATCAAAAATACGTGCACTGTTACTGGGCGTGCAAAAATGGAGGAAGTAGTAATTGAAGTAAATCGTGGAGGACTTGTCATATCATTAGATTTTGAGCTAAATTGGGGTGTCCACGATGTATTTAAGTACGGACAATACAATAAAAATTTATATGGGGTACGCGAGGCATTGCCTAAAATACTAACGTTGTTTGAACAGTATGGCATTCATGCGACTTGGGCAACAGTTGGTCTATTATTTGCAGAAACAAAAGAAGAAATGTCTCATTACTTACGAGGTATCCCAGTTAAATATAAAAACATGCGCTTTGCTGCACATACACAACTTGCAAAAGTAGGAGAAAATGAGCAGGAGGACCTCTTACATTTCGGCAAATCCTTAATTGAAAAGATTAAACGTACGCCACATCAAGAAATAGGCAGTCATACATTTTCACATTATTACTGTTTAGAAAATGGACAAACTGAAGCAAATTTTCGTGCAGATCTACATGCTAATGCAATGATTTGTGAAGAAAATATCGCACCGATGAAATCGATTGTATTTCCACGTAATCAAGTGAATGAAGCATATTTCCCAGCATGTCAGGAAGTGGGATTTGTATGCTATCGAGGTAATGAAAAACATCCGTTGTACGATCCTCAAAAATTTATGAAAAAAGGTCGGCTATTAGGTGCAAAAAAATGGCTGGATAGCTATGTGAATATAACAGGAAATCATCTTGTAACGCTTGAAGAAATGCAAATGGATTCATTTGTTAACATTCGTTCAAGTGCATTTTTAAGACCCTATTGTAGTCCATTACGATTTTTTGAAGGCTTAAAGATCAAACGTATTAAAGAGGGAATGCATGCAGCTGCAATGACTAAAGCTTTTTATCATTTATGGTGGCACCCTCATAATTTTGGTAAGAACAATGAAAAAAATTTAGCTATGCTTGAGGAACTTTTACAATATTATCAGGAATTGCGTGATCAATATAACTTTCAAAGCTATACGATGCATGAGGTCGCAGAGCTTTGCCAGAGTTTATCCCGTAAAAGCCCGATTGGTGAAGATCAATAATCAGTGGGGATGAAGATTACCCCCTGATTCAGACATAAAAAGTAGCAAACTAGGCAATTTTTTAGTTTGCTACTTTTTGTGTTTAAAGGGGTAAATGGAGTATGTAGATTTTTAAAGAAATTAAGAGGGAAAATACCAAACTTTGACGAAATTGTATGTACTAATGGTACTATTAATGTGGAAGATATTTCTCTAGGTATATTTGTAGGAACAATAAAGTAGTATAGGGCAATTGACTACAATTTGGCTTATCACCCTAAAGCCGGGAAAGATATTTGGTTAAAAGATATGTCATGTGGATAACTTGATTTCGTTCCGATTGGACGCCTTAGGAAAGCGCCCGGTCGGAACGAAAGTCAACCCCACGTTATGATAGTAATAGAAAAATAACATGAAGGTGGTAGGTTAACATGTTTATTCAACCAGAATGGCAGTATAAGCAAGAAAATGGTTCGGCTATGCATCAATGGATTAAGCAAAAAGAAAATCCCGTTCCGAGTGATGCAGATATTATTTTGTACGGTGCTTTATTATCTTATGGTAAATCCTCCCAAAAAGCATTGTATCCAACGGCATTTCGAAAGGCTTGGCCAGGCTTTCAATCCTATAATTTAGATGAGCAAGTAGATTTACGTTCGTTGGCAGTTGTTGATGTAGGCGATGTGGCTATCCACGAAACCGATAGAATGCTTTCAGAGTCAGCTATAGAAGCTGCGGCAGAAAACTTAAGCACTGCATATTCTAAAAGTTTCACGTGTCTAATAGGTGGAGATCATGCGATTACAGCTTGCTCTCTAAGAGGGATAAAGAATGCTTTTCCGAAGGATCGAATAGGGATTATTCAAATTGATACGCATTTGGATGCCCGCAATCAGGAGGAAATTGGTTTAGCCATGGATTCTCCAATACAGAAGCTCATTGCAGCAGGAGTTGTAGAGGGGAAACATGTTTATAATGTCGGGTTACACGGCTTTTTTAATTCACCAGAAATGATTCACTACGCGAAAGAACAAGGAATACATATGATTACGTTAAAGCAAATGCGTCGTGATGGCATACAATTAACAATTCGCGAAATGCTTCGTCAGCTGATGTATGAGGTGGATCGTATTTATGTCTCAGTAGATTTGGATGCACTCGATATTACATTCGCCCCAGATGTACCTGCAGCAACACCAGGTGGTTTAACGGCCTATGAATTATTTGATATCCTAAAGCTCATTGGAGAAAATGAAGGGGTCCGCCATATTGACTTTGTCTACGCTGATCCAAAGGAGGGTGACCTACGCCCGGAAACAGTAAAGATGGGCGTGACAGCATTTTTACAATGGTTAACAGGTATTCGGTTGGATTCCCGTAATCGTATTTCAAAGAAAGGCAACACCATGATTAGATAGTTATTAAATGAGACGGAATAATGGCTTGTAGATATTTACAATGAAGTTTGATGATAGTTTGCTATAATAGAACAATGCTTAATATATTATAAATGAATACAATTATTGTATTGTTATAGAGAGGATTATTTATCATGACAACAAAACCAAAACTTTTAATTGTGGATGGTATGGCGCTATTATTCCGTTCATTTTTTGCTTCGGCTGCCATGGGGCATTATATTCGCCTTGCGGATGGTACACCTTCTAATGGTGCCCAAGGATTTGTGCGTCATGTATTAACGGCACAAACTATTATGAAGCCGACCCATCTTGCTGTTTGCTGGGATATGGGTGCTCATACATTCCGTAACGAATTATTTGATGGCTATAAAGCTAATCGTCCATCACCACCTGAAGAAATGCTACCACAATTTGATATGGCGAAAAATTTATCTCAACAAATCGGCTGGCAAAATTTTGGTGTTAAAGGGATGGAGGCAGATGATTTAATTGGCTCAATGATTACAAAATTTCAAGATGAGGCTGACATTACGGTAATTAGTGGAGACAAGGATTTACTGCAGCTTTTAAGACCATCAGCGGAAATTGCTTTTACGAAAAAAGGCTACACAGAGTATGACGTTTATACGCATACACGCTTTAAAGAGGAATATGGCATCGAACCTATGCAATTTGCACAGGTCAAGGCTTTTATGGGGGATACAAGTGACGGTTACCCAGGCGTTAAGGGGATTGGACCAAAGCAGGCACTTACGTTAATTCAAACATATGGTTCTATCGAAAACGTTCTTACTTCACTAGACGAATTAAAGCCAGGTCAACGTACGAAAATTAAAGAGAATGTAGACATGCTAAAATTGTCACACGAGCTTGCAACAATTCAAACGAACGTACCAATCGAGGCAGAATTAGCGAGCTTAGTATTACCTAATTACGAGCCTCAAACATTCAAAGAAATAGAAGAGCGTGGCTACACATTAATCGCCAAACAGGCACGCTCACTATATTCACTCATTTAAAAACAAACATCATGGTCATCAATGCAGAGTATAGAAATATGCTCTGCTTTTTTATGGCTTATCACCAAATATAGATGCAGATATTTGGTAAAACATATGCCATGTACATAGGTTGATTGGAGTGGAGGCTGGGCGACTCCTTGGGGATCAGCGATAGAGGAACGAAGGCTAAGAGCATCACGTCCTGTGATAACGCCTTCGTGACCTACATCGTGTAGGCCCGAGACCCTGCAGCGAAGTGAAGCGGCTCATCGGACGCCCCCAGGAAAGCGCCCAGCTGGAACGGAAATCAACCACACTTTATGTTGATAATCCTGTTTTATACAAAATTTTGTAACCTTTTCCTACCCTCAAACGAATTATAAGCAAATAAGTAAAAGGAGGGGAAAGATTGATTGATTCAAATAACTTGGAATCAAGAATAGTTGAAATCTACAATTTGTATTACTTAGACGTTTATAGATTTCTTGTTTGTTTTACTGGAAATCAAAATGATGCGGAAGATTTGACCCAAGAAGTGTTCATTCGTGTCTTAAAAGGTTTATCGAACTTTGATGGTAAATATAACTTAAAAACATGGATTTTTTCGATCGCAAAACATGTGGCAATAGATCACTATAGAAAGAAAAGGTTTACCTCTCTATTCAAGGACGGTTTTTTTAATCAGTTATCATCGAATGAAAAGAAGCCTGATGAGGAATTTGAAGTAACAGAATTAAAACTACTTATACATGATGCCATTGCTAAATTAAAACCTAATTACAGAGCAGTAGTCATACTTCGAGGTATTAATGAGTTCTCCATTATCGAGACTTCAGAAATTCTTCAATGTAGTGAAGTGAAGGTAAAAGTTGATTATCACAGAGCCCTAAAAGAACTTAAAAGAAAACTGAATATTGAAATAGAGGGGGTTTTGACAAATGCAAAATGAAAAAGATTTATTTGATATGTTGAAAGAAATGTACCCTCAACACCCTAGAAAGGAATTTGTTTCTACAACTGAGAATACGCTCAGGCAACAAGCTCGAAGCATGGGTAAAAAAAGAATCTTCACTAAATTCTCTGTGATAACAAGTAGTGTTTTAGTTTGTGCATTTATATTTTCATGGTTAATCTCCTTAAATGGAAGTGGCACAGTTACAGAGGTAGCCCAAAGTGATGGAGGGGCATCATTGTCTTATGCAATGGACGAAAAAGAACCCGTAGTATATATTTATCATTCACATAATACGGAATCATTTATACCAGAGCTTCCTGCACAAAAAAATAATCAGATGTATAGTAATGATACTAAAAATGTAACATTGGTAGGTAAAGAGTTAAGTAGAGCATTAAAGGAAATGCAAGTTAATTCAATTCATGATGAGACAGATGTAGCTGGAATCTTAAAACAAAAAGGTTTACATTTTCCTGATTCATATAAAGTGTCACGGGAAAATTTACAGAAAGTCTTAGCTGAAAATGACAGTATTCGCATGATTTTTGATATACATCGAGATTCTAATAAAAGACGGGATTCCACAATTGAAATTAAAGGTAAAGAGTACGCAAGAATTAAATTTGTCGTATCAAAAACGAGTGGAAACTATGAAGCGAATAAAAAATTTGCCACTCAGCTTCATGAACAGCTAGAAGAACAATATCCGGGACTATCAATAGGTGTAATAGAAAAAGAGGGCAATCCCCCAAATACCTATAATCAAGATCTCCATGATAATTCAGTATTATTAGAAGTTGGAGGTATCGAAAATACGCTAGTAGAAACGTATAGAACAATGGATGTTTTTGCAGAAGTTCTAAAAGTTATTATTGAGAACAGTAAATAAGCCTTGAATTATTGATGAAAAAAGAGCGTGTTTAAACATTGCGGCACGCTCTCCCTTAGTTCGGTGTAATTTTTACGAAGCTCAATACTTTTTCATTATCTTTAAAAGAAGCCGTTCGAATTTTACTTTCACGATTAGGGCGGCCATTATCATGGAACATTAACCACAGCTCATCATTTCGTATTTCATAGCCAATGAGAGGTACCCAATGATAGGCGAAGGCAGAATTTTTATCGCACCAATTTAGGCTGAAATACCTGTCAAAGCGTATGGCGACAGGGCAGCCAGCATCGATTTCTTGCATAGCTTCCTTTAAAGTACAATCGCGAATATCCCATGTTGGACGAAGCCGGCGAAGATTGCGAATTAGACGCCATTTAAATAACCCGATTTTTGTGCCACCGAGAAGTTTATAAAGCTCATTTACCGAAGGAGCTTGATCTTCTAAATAGTTTAAGACTACGTGTACAGTTGTAGGACCACAAGCTGAATTACGGTATTTTGGTGAAATGGATACATCATATTGGGACTTTCCAAGTAACGACAATGGCTGGCGCATCAGAATCTCCTTTCTAAAAAGAGCTGCATTTCAAAAAGAAATGCAGCTCGATTTTTATTATTATTCTGTCACTTGTTGCTCTTCTACATTAACTTTGCTATTTTAGCCTAGTTAATTATTGTTGAGCAGATAAAAACTCTGTAACTTGCTGAGGTGTTTTAGCATTAGCACTATGTAAGTGTGCTAATTTTTCACCGTTTTGGAAAATTAGTAGGCTTGGAATACCCATTACATCATATTTGTCCGCGATTTCTGGAAGCTCGTCACGGTTAAGTTCATACCAGTCATATTGGCTGTACTCTTCGATAATTGGATCGATGAACATATTCATGCGTGTGCAATCTGGGCACCATCCAGCGTAAAATTTCACTAGAACTTTTTGATCACCTGAGATCAGTTCATTAAATTGTTCAGCAGTTGTAATTGTTTTCATTAGTATTTCACTCTCCTTGCTTTCCATTCTACACATTTTTCTCGCAACCTGAAAGTTTTCTGTTTGGAATAATCGATATCTACTTATTGTTTTGTTTTCGCTCGTAAAAAACAAAAAAAGTTATATATTGCAAAAATAATTGGAGAAAAATGATTGCTAAATTAAACAAAATAATCTACACTAAAAACAGAAAAAGTAGTTTTATCTTCATTCAGCGGAAAATAATTACCTCTAAATCAAACGGGGAGCTGGACGGAGATATGCCTCAGTCGTATGTCACAGAGTACGCCTAAAATGATCTGGACAAAAATACACTAAGGTAAACTTGATATTTTTTTGGTCAAAAAATGAATGGCTATTCATTCAATGGGAGAATAAGGGGGAATTGCTTGTGACTTACAACATTAAAAAAGCAGCTGTTCTAGGTTCTGGGGTAATGGGCTCTGGAATTGCAGCACATTTAGCAAACATCGGTATTCCAACATTATTATTAGACATTGCACCGAAGGAACTAACAAAAGAGGAAGAAGAGAAAGGTCTTTCCTTAGAGCATCCTGCTGTAAGAAATCGTATCGTTAACGGAGCTCTTCAAAAGTTATTAAAGCAAAAGCCAGCACCACTTACTTCTAAGAAAAATTTATCACTACTAACGGTTGGTAACTTTGAGGACGATTTAGAGAAATTAAAAGATGTAGATTGGATTATTGAAGTTGTCGTAGAAAATTTAGCGATTAAACAAAATCTATATGAAAAAGTTGATGCTGTACGTAAGCCAGGCACAATTATTAGTTCAAATACATCTGGCATAAGTATTGATGCAATGGCAGAAGGGCGTTCAGAAGATTTTAAAAAGCATTTCCTTGGCACTCACTTTTTCAATCCTCCACGCTACTTGAAATTACTCGAAGTCATTCCGGCAAACACAACAGCGCCAGAGGTTGTAAGCTTTATGAAAACATTTGGCGAAGATGTGCTGGGCAAAGGTGTCGTACTTGCTAAGGACACACCAAACTTCATTGCCAACCGTATCGGAACGTACGGTTTACTAATTACTTTACAAGAAATGATAAAGGGTAGCTATTCAGTTGGCGAAGTGGATTCAGTAACAGGTCCACTAATCGGTCGTCCAAAGTCTGCAACCTTCCGAACGTTGGATGTTGTTGGTTTAGATACATTTATCCATGTAGCGAAAAACGTTTATGATCAAACAACTGGTGAAGAGCAGCAAGTATTTGCAGTACCAGAATTCCTACAGAAAATGGTTACAAACGGCTGGCTAGGAGCAAAATCAGGTCAAGGGTTCTTCTTAAAGCAAGGTAAAGAAATACTTGAAATTGATCCAGACACACTAGAATATAGCCCAGCAAAAAAATTAAAAACACCTTCTATCGAAATGGCAAAACAAACTCGTGGATTAGCAAATAAAGTAAAAGCATTAACATATGCTAAGGATCGTACAGGAGAGTTATTATGGGGTATCTTCGCTCCTACGCTAATTTACTCTGCACAGCTACAAGGTGAAATTGCTGATGATATTGTTGCAATTGACAATGCCATGAAATGGGGCTTCGGCTGGCAGCAAGGTCCATTTGAAATATGGGATGCAATTGGCGTGAAAGAGTCCGTAGCTAAAATGGAGGCTGAAAGTCGAGAGGTACCGGCATTTGTTAAAGATATGTTAGCAAGTGGCTTTGAAACTTTCTATTCGGAAATTGACGGTGATCTAGCTTATTATAATGGCTCTGAATACGTAAAAGTTCCAGTTAATGAAAAGGAAATTAACTTAAAACGCTATAAGAAAAAGCACGGTGTTATTAAATCAAATACGGGTGCTAGCTTAATAGATTTAGGTGATGGAATTGCATTACTTGAATTCCATTCCCAATCAAATGCAATTGGCTTAGATATTATTCAAATGATTAACTTTGCAATCGATGAAGTAGAAGCTAACTATAAAGGCTTAGTCATCGGTAACCAAGGGAAAAACTTCTGTGTGGGTGCGAATCTAGGAATGATTTTAGTAGAAGCACAGGATGATAATATTTTTGAGCTAGATTTCGTTATTAAAGCATTCCAAGATGCGACGCAAAAGATTAAATACTCTCGCAAGCCTGTTGTGGCAGCACCTTTTGCTATGACACTTGGTGGAGGAGCAGAGGTTTGCTTACCTGCTGCACATATTCAAGCAACAATGGAAACGTATATGGGCTTAGTAGAAGTCGGCGTAGGGTTAATTCCTGGTGGTGGCGGTAATAAGGCACTTTACCAAAAATTCATCAAAGGATTACCAAATGGCGTAGAGGTAGACTATCAACATATTGCTAATAAAGTATTTGAAACAGTTGCAATGGCAAAAGTTTCGACATCTGGTGAAGAAGCACGTGAAAATAACTTCTTAAATTTTGCTGACGGGATTTCTGTTAACTCAGATCACCAACTATATGATGCAAAACAAGCTGCACTAGCGCTTTATGAGGCAGGCTATCAACCACCTGTACCTGCGAAAGTTCCTGTAGTCGGTGCATCAGGCTACGGTACGTTACTTATCGGTGCGCAAGGAATGTTTGAATCAGGCTATATTAGTGAACACGATTTAAAAATTGCTAAAAAATTGGCGTATGTCATTGCTGGTGGTAAAGTTCCATATAGCACATTAGTAGATGAACAATACCTATTAAACCTTGAGAGAGAGGCGTTCCTAAGCTTAGTTGCAGATCCGTTATCTCAACAAAGAATGCAACACATGCTTTTAAAAGGGAAACCACTACGTAACTAACTATAAGACTGAATTAACCATACTTGCACATGAAACAAAGGGGGATTAATACGATGCGTGAAGCCGTTATTGTAGCAGGAGCACGAACTCCGATAGGAAAAGCGAAGAAGGGTTCTTTAGCAACCGTTAGACCAGATGATTTTGGAGCGGTAGTTGTCAAAGAAACATTAAAAAGAGCGGGCTATGAAGGTCCGATTGACGATTTGATTTTAGGGTGTGCAATGCCTGAAGCAGAGCAGGGCATGAACGTAGCACGTAGTATTGGAGCGCTTGCCGGGTTACCAGATACAACACCAGCGCTAACAATTAATAGATTCTGTTCATCAGGTTTACAGGCAATTGCTTATGCAGCAGAGCGTATTATGCTAGGACATTCTAAGGCGATTCTTGCTGGTGGAGTCGAGTCAATGAGTATGGTGCCAATGGTAGGTAATACACCTCGCCTAAATCCAACTTTAGCAGAAACCGCTCCTCAATATTATATGGGGATGGGGCACACAGCAGAGGAAGTGGCACGTCAATACAATGTAAGTAGAGAAGATCAGGATGCATTTGCTGTGCGTTCACATGAGCTTGCAGAAAAAGCGATTAAAGAAGGTAAGTTCAATGATGAAATCGTACCAATCGAAGTGGAGCAGCATTATGTAGATGATAACAACAAGCCACAGGTGAAAAAATTCACGTTTAGCATGGATGAAGGTGTACGTCCAGGTACATCTGTAGAAGGTTTAGCGAAGCTTCGTCCAGCCTTCCACGTAAAGGGTAGTGTTACAGCGGGGAATGCTTCTCAAACTTCTGATGGTGCAGCGGCAGTACTTGTGATGGATCGTGAGGAAGCGGAAAAGCAGGGCCTTACTCCAATGGCGAAGTTTTTAGGCTTTGCAGTTGGTGGTGTACCTCCTGAGGTGATGGGTATTGGACCAATCGTGGCAGTACCTAAAGCACTTGAAATTGCAGGGTTAGCAATTGATGACATTGATTTATGGGAAATTAACGAAGCATTTGCGTCACAATCCTTACAAGTCGTACGTCATTTAGGCATCGACCAAAACAAAGTAAATGTCAATGGTGGAGCAATCGCCTTAGGTCACCCACTAGGTGCAACTGGAGCTATTTTAACATTAAAGCTTATTCACGAATTGAAGCGTCAAGGTAAGAAATATGGTGTCGTGACTATGTGTATTGGCGGCGGAATGGGTGCAGCAGGAGTATTTGAAATTCTATAATTTTTGCTAGATCAGCTTGGAGTGCGGCGTTTTCGGTTGCCTCCGAACACAGTACTTCAAGCTTTTCTATATATTGGGGAATAAAGCCATTAATAATAGATGCATAGGGAGGAATTTAGAATGACAGAAAAAACTACGGATTTCATTAAAGGCGGCGGATTTATTATTGAAGATGTGGAATTAGATCGTGTATTTACACCAGAAGATTTCACAGATGAACATAAAATGATTGCTAAAACAACAGAAGAGTATGTAGCCAATGAAGTGTTACCAGTCGTTGAAAATTTAGAACACCATGAATTTGAGCATTCGGTTCGTCTATTGAAAAGTGCAGGTGAGCTCGGTTTATTAAGTGCAGATGTACCTGAAGAATATGAAGGGCTAGGATTAGACAAAGTTTCTTCAGCATTGATCGCAGAAAAAATGTCTGTTGCTGGTGGCTTCTCTATTACGCATGGTGCACACGTAGGTATTGGTTCTTTACCAATCGTACTTTTCGGAAATGAAGAGCAAAAGCAAAAGTATTTACCAAAGCTTGCGTCAGGTGAATTAATTGCTGCTTACGCATTAACTGAGCCAGGATCAGGTTCTGATGCATTAGGTGCAAAAACAACTGCAAAATTAAATGATGCAGGGACACATTATATTTTAAATGGTGAAAAGCAATGGATTACAAATGCAGGCTTTGCAGATGTATTTGTTGTCTATGCAAAAATCGATGGTGATAAATTCTCAGCATTTATCGTAGAACGTGCCTTCAATGGCGTTTCTGTTGGCGCAGAAGAGAAAAAAATGGGTATCAAATCTTCATCAACACGTACATTAATCCTTGAAGATGCAGAAGTACCTGTAGAAAACCTTTTAGGTGAAATAGGTCGCGGACACGTTATTGCCTTTAATATTTTAAATATCGGCCGCTATAAATTAGGGGTTGGAACAATTGGTGGCTCGAAGCGTGCATTAGAACTAGCCATTCAATATACAAACCAACGTCAGCAGTTTAAAACGAAGCTGTCTGATTTTAATCTAACAAAAGAAAAATTATCGACAATGGCTTCACAATTATATGCGTCTGAGTCATTAAACTATCGTACAGTAGGTTTATTTGAAGACCGTTTAAGTCAGCTAAGCCCAGAAGAGCAAAAGCAAGGGAAAGTAATTGCTGGTGCAATTGCTGAGTATGCTATTGAATGTTCTATTGCTAAAGTATTTGGTTCTGAGACTTTAGATTACATTGCAGATGAAGCGGTTCAATTACACGGTGGTTACGGCTTTATGGCTGAATACGAAGTAGAACGTATTTACCGTGATTCTCGTATTAATCGTATTTTTGAAGGGACAAATGAAATTAACCGCATGATTGTACCAGGTACATTTATGAAAAAAGCATTAAAAGGTGAATTACCATTACTACAAGTTGCTCAAAATTTACAACAAGAGCTTCTTATGCTAATGCCTGAAGATGTAGGTACAGAGCCGCTAGCACAGGAAAAATATCTTGTGAAAAATGCGAAGAAAATTGCTGTATTAGCAGCAGGTTTAGCAGCACAACGCTACGGTGCAAAGCTTGATCAAGAGCAAGAAGTATTGGTGAATATTGCAAATATCGCAAACCAACTATTCGCAATGGAATCAGCTGTATTACGTACAGAAAAAGCGATTGCTCGTGACGGTGCTGAAAAAGCTCATCAAAAATTACTGTACACTCAAATCTTCTGCCAAGAAGCGTTTGCAGAAATTGAAAAAGAAGCAAAAGATACGATTCTCGCTTCAGCAGACGGCGACGCAGCACGCATGACATTGTCTGCACTACGTAAATTAACTCGCAACAATCCATACAACTTAATCACGAAGAAACGTGAAGCTTCTGTTAAATTAATTGAAGCAGAAAAATTTGTAGTTTAATAAAGCAGACCTAACCTAGCTATCGGAGATGAGATAGCTGGGTTTTTTGTTGGGAATAAAAGTAGGGCTCTTGCAAAATGAGGGGTGATTTCCGTTTCGGCTGGGCGCTTTGTGCTGACGCTTCGCTTTCGCACTTTTTATCGGAACACTTTTCCGTTTTATCTACCAACTTTAGAAATTTATCGACCAACTTTCACGATTTATCGACCAACTTTTGAAATTTATCGACCAACTTTCACAATTTATCACCCAACTTATGAATTTTATAGACATCCACCTGCAAATGAGCAAAAAAAGGATTCATACACAAACTGTGTGTGAATCCTTTGTCGCGCAGTCTCCACTCCAATCAACTAATACGCATAGCGTGCATCCTCTGACATTTGTTTTATAGCAAAAGGGTTTCGTCTGCGAGAAAGCGAAGCGGCAGCAACAACGAAATGCATAAATTTTAATAAAAGTTCTACACTATTGCTGATTGGAGTGGAAGGCTACTCGACTCCCGTGGTAAAGCGAAACAGGCGAGACCCTGAGGCCAACACGATGTTGGTCACGAAGGCGTTGTCACAGGACGTGACGTACTTAGCCTTCGTTCCTTTAGCGGAGGAAGCGGCTCATCGAACGCCCCTAGGAAAGCGCCCAGCCGGAACGGAAATCAACCCCACGCTTTGGCATGATGAGTTTCATTTTGGTTCGTAACGGTTATGATGGTATACTACAGAAAATGAGGGAGACACTGAAAATGTAGTGTCCTAATAATGATAGTAGAGGAGCCTATAAATGACGATTCAATTTATTCATTATCCAAAATGTACTACTTGCAAAAAAGCTCAGAAGTGGCTAAATGACAATGGGGTATCATACGAAGAGGTACACATTGTCGAACAACCGCCTACAAAGGACGAATTATCAAACCTATGGCAAGCTAGTGGACAACCTTTAAAGAAATTTTTTAATACTTCTGGTATGAAATATCGAGAGCTTGGCTTGAAGGATAAACTTGCTGAAATGACTGAAGAAGAGCAACTTGAACTGCTTGCTTCAGATGGTATGCTGATTAAACGTCCAATTGTAACCGATGGAAAAAAAGTTACTTTAGGGTTTAGAGAATCAGATTTTGAGCAAGCTTGGAAATAACCCTATTTATCCTTGTTTTTATAGAAGAAGTATGGCACACTGAAAATGAATATATTACATATTTATGGAGGGGTTAATGCATGAGCACACCTAAAGACTTACGTTACTCTGAAGAGCACGAATGGGTAAAAGTAGAAGATGGTAAAGTACGTATTGGTATTTCTCATTTCGCACAAGCTGAACTTGGAGATATCGTTTTCGTTGAACTTCCACAAGTTGGCGACGAAATCAAAACTGATGATCCATTCGGTAGCGTTGAATCTGTAAAAACAGTTTCTGAATTATACGCACCAATCTCAGGTACAGTAGTTGAAGTAAATGCAGATTTAGAAGATAGCCCAGAATTCGTTAATGAATCACCATATGAAAAAGCATGGATGATCGTTGTAGAGCCTGCTGATGCATCAGAAGTTGAAAAGCTTATGACAGCTGAGCAATACGAAGAAATGATTGCAGAATAAGACAAGCCTGAATTAGAAAAACGTCGGAAACTACCGACGTTTTTTATTATCTTCATTCATCCCGCTACTATAACAGTGAGAAGAATGCAAGTATATTCCTTTATCAATAGGTGTCTAACTGTATCAACGATAAAGTTTATTGATATAATGAATTATAAGGGATATGTCTAAATGGGGGTGGCGTGATGGTCGAGGGAAAATGCTTAATTGTCGAAGGCCGATCGGATAAGCTTCAAATTGAACCTATTTTAAATGAAGATGTTAAAATACTTTGTACGAATGGTACAATTGGTGTGCATCAATTAGAAGAGCTACTTGATCCATACGAGGGTTGTGAGCTTTATACGTTTTTTGATGCAGATACATCGGGTGATAAACTACGAGCATTAATGGACAGACATTATCCAGAGGCTGAGCATTTACGTACGATGCCAACATATAAGGAAGTTGAGACAACTCCGAAGAAGGTGTTAGCAGCGATATTGCTTCGTGCACACTTCTCAATCCATAATGAATATATTTTGTAAGGTTGCGTGAAAAATGATGGAAGAATGGTCAAAAGAGCAGTGGGACGCGGTTGTCCAGTCAGGTGAAAAGGCTGCCTTTTATTTATATACGCCAATGTGTGGAACGTGTGCAGTTGCATCGAAAATGATGACGGTTATTGAGCAATTGCTACCACAGCTACAAGTCGGCAAAGCGAATATTAATTTTATAGAGCAAATAGCTTATGCTCATAAAATCGAAAGTGTACCATGTTTACTCGTATGTGAAGGCGGAGAAGTGACAGAAAAGGTTTATGCCTTTCAATCCGTACCATATTTATACGAATTGTTAAAAAACTAATTGACTGAATATTAATCGCGTGGTAAAGTAACAAATATATTAAAAAACAATAAATATATCGAACTCTTATAAAGAGCGGCGGAGGGAAGTGCCCTATGAAGCCCGGCAACCATCACAATGTGAAAAGGTGCCAAATCACCCAAAGATTTATCTTTGAAAGATGAGAGAACGGTTTAGCGTATAATTTACGTGACCCCTTCTACTTGTCTATAAGTGAAGGGGTTTTTTATATAAGAAAAGGAGAATTCGCTATGATCAATCTTCAAAATATTACGAAGAAATACAAAACTACGAATGGCGAATTAACTGCAGTTAAAGACGTCAACCTTTCTATTAATAAAGGTGAAATTTTTGGCATTATCGGTTATAGTGGCGCTGGTAAAAGTACAATGATTCGCTTGTTAAACGGTTTAGAAAAGCCTACATCTGGTACAGTGACAGTTAACAATCAAGAATTTTCATCCATAAAGGGGCAAAAGCTCAGAGATGCTAGACAAAAGGTCAGTATGATTTTCCAACATTTCAATTTACTTTGGTCTAGAACCGTTGCGGAAAACATCGCTTTCCCACTAGAGATAGCAGGTGTTCCAAAGGCACAACGTGAAGCACGTGTGAAAGAATTGATAACACTTGTTGGTCTAGATGGACGCGCTAAGGCGTATCCATCACAACTATCCGGGGGGCAAAAGCAACGTGTAGGTATCGCTCGTGCGCTTGCTAATAACCCAGAGGTATTGTTATGTGATGAGGCAACATCTGCACTCGATCCGGAGACAACAGATGCTATCCTTGATCTTCTTGTCGATATTAACGAACGATTAGGTCTAACGATTGTGTTAATCACACATGAAATGCACGTTATTCGCAAAATTTGTCATCGTGTAGCGGTTATGGAAGCTGGAGAAATTGTAGAACGTGGTGAAGTATTACAAGTATTCCAAACTCCGCAAGCGGCCATTACGAAAAAATTCGTTTCTCAAATTACAGATACGAAGGAAACACAGGAAACCGTGGCACAAATTAAAGCAAATTATCCTAATGGACAACTTGTTAAGCTAATCTTTGTAGGAGAAAAAACAGAGCAGCCTGTCATTTCACATCTTGTGAAACAGTTTGATGTAGAAGTAAGTATTGTACATGGTAATATTTCGCAAACGAAAAATGGCGCGTACGGTACACTTATTGTGCAAATTGATGGGTCAGAGGCCAATGTTGCTGCTGCACTTAGCTACTTAAATACAGTCGAAGTACAAACGGAGGTGATTGCAAATGCTAACTAGTCTTTTTCCGAATGTCGACTGGGAAAAAATGTGGGACGCTACGTATGAAACATTGTACATGACAACAATTTCTACGGTTATCACATTTATACTTGGATTAGTGATTGGAATCTTATTGTTTTTATCAAGTCCTAACCAACTATGGGCCAATAAAATTGTGAACTTTTTAACCGGCTCAATCGTTAACATTTTCCGTTCGATTCCATTTATCGTTTTGATTATCTTATTAATTCCATTTACGAAATTTTTACTTGGCACAATTCGTGGCGCAGATGCGGCTTTACCAGCACTAATTATTGGCGCTGCACCATTCTATGCACGAATGGTATTAATTGCTTTACGTGAAATTGATAAAGGTGTTATTGAAGCAGCTCGTTCAATGGGTGCCAAAACGTCAACGATTATTTGGAAAGTATTAATTCCAGAATCGTTACCAGCGCTTATTTCTGGTATTACTGTAACGGCTGTAGCACTTGTTGGCTATACTGCGATGGCAGGTATTATCGGTGCAGGTGGTCTAGGAAACTTAGCATTCTTAGATGGTTTCCAACGTAATCGCACAGATGTAACTTTAATGTCGACTATATTAATCTTAATAGTTGTATTTGTTATTCAATGGATTGGCGACATGATTACGATCAAAACAGATAAACGCTAATGAGGCGCTAATAAAAATTGTAGTGACAAAAAGAGTATTCCGTTACGAACATCTAAGAGGTTATCTCGGTTTTATACCGCTAACATATTTAAATAGGAAAAAAGGGAGAGTAATAAAATGAAGAAGTTATTAGCAGGATTATTTTTATCAGTATTAGTACTAGCTTTAGCCGCTTGTGGTGCTGGTAAAAAAGAAGATACAAGCTCAGGCTCATCATCTAATGATAGTAAAGAAAAAGTAACGTTAACAGTAGGTGCTTCGAATACACCTCATGCGGTTATTCTGGAAAAAGCAAAACCAATTTTAGCTAAAGAAGGTATCGATCTTAAAATTGAAAAATATCAAGATTATGTATTACCAAACCAAGATTTAGAATCTGGCGATCTTGATGCAAACTACTTCCAACACATCCCTTATTTAGAGAAAGAAATTAAAGAAAAGGGTTATGATTTTGTAAACGCTGGTGGTATTCATATTGAACCAATCGGTATCTACTCTAAAAAATATAAATCTCTTGAGGATTTACCAGAGGGTGCAACAATTTTACTTTCTAACTCTGTTGCAGATCACGGGCGTATGCTTTCATTATTAGAAGCTAAGGGCTTAATTAAACTTAAGGATGGAGTAGATAAAACATCTGCTGAACTTAAAGATGTTGAAGAAAATCCTAAAAACTTCAAATTCGATGCAAATACAGCGCCTGAAATGCTTGTACAAATGTATGAAAATAATGAAGGTGATGCAGTTCTTATCAATTCTAACTACGCAATCGACAACGGACTAAATCCATTGAAAGATGCAATTTCTCTAGAAGATAAAGAATCTCCTTATGTAAACATTATCGCTGTACGTGCTGGTGATGAAACAAAACCAGAAATTAAAAAATTAGTAGAAGTATTAAAATCTAAAGAAATCCAAGACTTCATTCTTGAAGAATGGAAAGGCTCAGTTGTACCAGTTAAATAAATCAATTATGCTTCGGCATAATTGATTCCGGAATTGGCTTTGTGCTTAGGCCTGCAGATGTTTTTTGCGCGAAAGCGAAGCGGCAGCAGCACTGATGCAGGTCAGTTAGCCGTTATCGCATGGATGCGATGATTTTAGGCTAACATCCTTTGTGAACTCCTTTCCGATTTATCAAAAAGGGTATGTAAGTTATAAAGCTTACATACCTTTTCATCTTGTCACCAATAGAAAAAATACTAAATAATTTGTATCTTGATTTTCATTTCGAGTTGGTGCTTTCCGCGGGCTGGCTTTAATCTCCTCGTCACTACGTTCCTGCGGAGCTTTCAGCGCAAGCTCATCCCGCAGGAGTCGCCACTCTCCGTGAAAAATCAACAGTTCCTCATCACAGGATGAATCGACAAGCTGAAGCGAAATAGTGTCTTTCTGCAGTCTGAAAGGGTATGTAAGTTATAAAGCTTACATACCTTTTTTTCTTGCCTAAAAAGAAGTCTTTTATCAGAAAAAAGTTACTTTTTTAACAAAGAGCGTATTCTGTTGTAGTTTATAACAGTAGTATAATATATTTTAAAAGAATCGAATTACCATAAATTTTGTATAGAAATTGTTAAGCCATCTTTATTACTATAGTTGTTGTGTTTATAAATCAAGAGAATAATAGAAAAATAATGAGGTAGAATGAAATACTTCTTACATCAACTGGAGTGAATACTAATGAATAAATTAATCATTGCAGAAGAACTCATGCAGGAGCATGAGGTGAAGGGTTATTTTGAGATTTTGCGTGAGAGTGTAATTCGCTCACGTTTAACAATGACAGCAGTCTTTTTTAAATTAGCTAATTCCTCACAAGGAACTGATATAGAACTTCATCATGTGAATCATCAAATTTCAGCTTTTCTAAAATCAAAAATACGAAAAACGGATTTACTTTTTCAATTAGCAGATGGAGAACATTGGGGAATATTTTTTCTGCAAAGTAGTGAAGTGGAGGTAAAGGCTTTTTTAAAACGGATTTTTGCGATTCTTAAGCAAGAAAGGGAATATCGACAGATAGCTTTAAAAGCCTCCATTACTGAAATAAGAAATAATAGCGTTACCTTTGAAACTTTGTTAGACAAAAATAAGCAAAAACTAACAGATGATGAACAGCCGACTTGGTCAATAGAACAGGTTACAGATTATTGTGTGCAACCAACTGAGCAAGTAAAGGTAAGTATTATTGAACAAAATGCAATCTTTAGAAAAGTGCTAGAAACAACGATCAATCACTTAGACATTCCCCATTTTACTTTAGACGTTGCTACCTATGAAGATGGCTATAGTTTTTTACAGTCCGATAGTTATAAAAAAGGCCATATGCATTTAGTTGTGATGAATGATATTTTACCACGTAAAAATGGTTTAGAAATTTTGCACATTTTGCGAGAAATGCCGAATGAGAAAAAGTTCATCATTTATATGATGTCAGAACGAAACTCAGAAGGGGCGACACTTAATGCTTATGAAGGTGGCGTCGATGAATATATTGTAAAACCATTTAATTTACGTTTGTTAGAAGCAAAAATTAGGCGAACTTTTGCGAGGTTTTGGCTATGATCAAGCTATCGATTTCTTTTCTTTTAACGCTTATTGTTGTTTTATTAGTAGTTTTATTTTTATTTACAATATATATACTTTTTCAGCGCCAGCGGGAAATTCGTTTTGCAGAAGTGCGTGATACTTTTTTACAAAACTATTCACAAAACTGGTACAACTATTTAATCAATGATGAAAATTTCTCTGTGGTCCTTGTACCCCGCGGAAGAGCTCAAGTAGCAGCTATAGAAATAATCTTTTCATCTTATTTGAAAAATATAATGGATGAAGAAGTTGAACATAAAATTAAAGAGTTTTCTAATCTCTATTTAAAAGAGTTTTATGAAAAAGATTTATCAAATAAACGATGGAGCATTAGGATGAATGCTTTATATCGTATTGCTGATTTACAAATAGAGGCATTATTAGAAACTTGTCAACAATTCGAGAAAACCAAAATTTCAGAGGAGGAATATTTTCAGCTGTTAAAAATATATTCTCTCTTCCAACCAGAATTGTTTATCGGAAAAATTAAAGAATCGAGCGTCAATTACTCTGAAAGCGAATATAGAAGGTTATTTGTATTGTTAGAGGATGACGTATTTATTCGATTATTTGAAGACTTCGATAGCTGGACAAAGAATATCCAATTTGCTGCAATTGATACTGCAGCTGTAAAAAGAAATATGCAATATATTGATCAGTTAAAACAGCTATTAACACATGAGATTCCAGAAATACAAATAAGAGCATTAAAGGGTCTTTATGAAATTGGTGTAATTGATGAAATTGATCCGTATGTTTCATTTGTAACATCAGATATGTGGGAAGCAAGATTAATGGTTGCGAAAATCTTTAACCATGTGCCACTCAACTTTTCCTATACTTATTTAGAACAGCTTCTTCAAGATGAAAATTGGTGGGTACGCTCACAGGCAGCTAAAACAATTGCAGAAAATAAAGAAGGAATTGCAAAATTACAGCAATTTATGGAGTCCTCAAACGACCAATATGCAATTGAAATGGCACAGGAAACAGTAGTCAGAAAGCAGGGGAACAAATGAAAATATTTTTAGATTATTGTATGTGGTTCTTTGGCGGCGTTATTCTGTTCTATATGTTATTTGTTATTGTTTCATATTGCACAATGTTTGTGATTGCCATGCTCGATTTGCGAAAACGCTATAAATTAGATCCCTCGGAATATGATGATGCACATATTGATGCCTTCTACTCAAAACCAGTATCCTTATTAGTCCCTGCTTACAATGAAGAGATTGGGGTTGTAGATACAGTCTATTCATTGTTGAATTTACGATATCCGCAAACGGAAATTATCATTATTAACGATGGTTCTACTGACTCTACACTGCAAACCGTAATCGAGCATTTCCGAATGAAGCCCGTTGATAAAATTGTTCGTACAAATATCCCCACAAAACAGGTTAAACAAATTTATGAATCTGAAATCTACAAGAATTGTATTTTAGTAGATAAAGAAAATGGTGGTAAGGCGGATGCATTAAATGTAGGTATTAATGTTTCACAATATCCTTATTTTTGTTCTATTGATGGTGATTCAATCTTAGATGAAAAATCATTGCTTCGTGTGATGAAGCCTATTATTTTATCTGATGGTGAAGTGATTGCGGCTGGAGGGAATATTCGAATTGCCAATGGAGCGAAAATGCAGCTTGGTTCCGTTTATGAAACGCACTTACCAAATAATTATTTAGTAATTATGCAAATAATAGAATATTTGCGAGCTTTTTTAATGGGGCGAATAGCTTTAAGTAAATTCAATCTTGTGCTTATTATTTCGGGAGCTTTTAGTGTCTTTTCGAAAGAATGGGCCGTGGAAGCGGGCGGTTATTCAACGAATATTATTGGAGAAGACATGGAGCTTGTCGTGAATATTCATCGTTTGATTAGAAAGAAAAAAGAAAACAAACGTATTGAATTTGTGCCAGATCCTGTGTGTTGGACTGAAGCACCTCAGACATTAGGGGTATTACGAAATCAACGTAGACGTTGGCATCAAGGATTATTTGAAAGCCTTTGGAAGCATAAAACGATGACATTGAATCCGAAATATGGCTTGATAGGGTTTATTGCATTTCCCTATTTTTGGCTTGTGGAATGCCTAGGACCAATTGTTGAGTTAGGTGGTTATATTTATATCGTTGTAGCATTTTTCTTAGGGGAAATCTATTATGAAGCAGCGGTAATGCTGTTGCTACTCTTCGTTCTTTATGGAGTTATTTTTTCAATAGCATCTATATTATTCGATGCATGGGCCATGAATACTTATCCTAGAAAAAGAGAGTTATTACGAATGATACTTTTAGCATTTACTGAAATTTTTTGGTATCGACCACTCACTCTTTTATGGCGCTGTGAGGGATTAGTTCGGTTTGTGCTAAGAAAAAGCGATTGGGGCAATATGAAACGTGTCGGCATCGCTGAAAAGGAGAAAAGTGTATGAAGCGAATATATATAGGGGTTATAGCCATTCTAATTCTCATTATCACACCTATTGCATGGTGGTATTTGAGCGCTGAAAAACCGCTGAACGTCGCGATCCTAGATAAAACGGTTCCGAATGAAACCTATCGAGAGCATTTAGGTGTGAACTGGTTTTTAAACCACTATAAATACACAATCGATCATCATCCATATGATGTACAAAAAAATTACTTTGGTACGATTCCCAATGATAAAACGAAAAAAGTGTCAGAAAAAAAGTTTCCGACTGACTATAGTAATTATGATGTTATTTATTTGGCAGATACGTATGGTGTTTATAAGGATGATTTAAATGAGGAAAAGCGTCTAGGTAAACGCTCAGAAAAAATTGTCGGCGGCTTAGAAATGGATGAATGGCAGTCTATAGTAGGCCGTTTAGCAAGCAATAAGAAAAGTATGCTAATAGCTGAATACAATTCATTTGCGTCACCAACATCAGAAGCAGTTAGAAAAGAACTACAGGATTATTTAGGGATTTCATGGTCTGGATGGATTGGGCGTTATTTTGATGAGCTTGACTATCATAAAAACTCAGAAATTCCACAATGGGTCATAGATGAACATGGTGATAAATGGCCATATAAGGGCGGCGGTTTTCTTCTATTTAATGAAATTACAGAAAAGCTCATTGTGTTAGAAATGGACAAGCATGTAAAAACAGAGGGCATTCAGGTGCAATTTACTGAACAAGGGAAAAAATTCTTTAATACTTCTGCTAGTGCGGAATATGGCTATTGGTTTGATATTATCACGCCTAAATATGCGGAGGATGCACTCGCTAATTATAAATGGGACTTAACAAAAGATGGGGAAAAACTATTAAAGGACAACGATATTCCTCAGCAATTTGCGGCGATCGTTTCACAGGATAAACGCAACACTACAAGCTATTATTTTGCTGGAGACTTCAACGATATGTCACGTGTTCCGTCTCTTTACAAAATAAAGGGATTACCGACCATCTATAAATACGCTGAGAAGTATTCAGATAGTTCATTTTACTGGTCGATTTATATACCAGTCATGCATAAAATTTTTGAAACGTTTGAGCAAAAAGAGGTTAAAGAAAACGTTAATCATGAAAAATTAAATTATAATGCACGTATTAAAGGTGAATCATTTGAAGTCTTACGTGATGGAAAGTGGGAGCCACTTGTCTTTAAGGGCGTTAATATCGGTATGGGTAAACCTGGAGCATTCCCTGGTGAGGCCGCTATTACGGAAGAAGAGTACTATCGATGGTTCCGTCAAATTGCTGAGATGAATGCCAATACGATTCGTGTATATACATTACACCCACCAGGTTTTTATCGGGCACTTGCTAAATACAATGAAGAAAATCCAGATAAACCACTGTATGTATTACATGGTGTATGGATTAATGAGGAAGGCTTGGCTGATTCACTAGATGCCTATGATGAAACTACCTTAAAGGATTTCCAAGTAGAAATGAAGCGCATGGTAGACGTTATCCACGGTAATACTTATGTGAAGCCTGTAGCAGGACATGCCTCAGGATTATATGATGTTGATGTTTCAAAATATGTTATTGGCTGGGTGCTTGGAATAGAATGGTATCCACATATGGTTGTCGGTACGAACGAAAAGCACGTTAATATAGGCGAATACAATGGCAAGTATTTTGAAACGAAAAATGCTGCACCCTTTGAGCATTGGTTAGCAGAGCAAATGGATCTTATTACTGCTTATGAGAAGGATAAATACAATTGGATCCGTCCAATGAGCTTCACAAACTGGGTAACAACCGACTTACTAGACCATCCATCTGAACCTTCTGAGGATGAAGATTTAGTAGGAGTCAATCCAAATGTCATCTATACGAAGGGTGAAATGCAGGCACCAGGACAATTTGCTTCCTATCATGTTTATCCATATTACCCTGACTTCTTTAACTTTGACCAAAAATATTTAAATTTTAAAGATTTCCGGGGCAATAAAAATAGTTATGCAGGATATTTAAAAGACTTACATCAAGCTCATCGTATGCCTGTTCTTATTGCGGAATTTGGAATTCCTGCGGCGCGTGGTATGACACATGAAAATGTTTACGGCTGGAATCAGGGGCATATGTCCGAACAGCAGCAAGGTGAAACGCTTCAACATTTATATGAAGATATTATGCATGAAGGCTTGCTAGGAGGTCTTGTCTTTACATGGCAGGACGAATGGTTTAAGCGAACATGGAATACGATGGATTACGATGATCCAAATCGTCGACCATTTTGGTCCAATGCACAAACGAATGAACAACAATTTGGTGTATTAAGCTTTGATAGATTTAAAGTAAAAGTAGACGGCAATACAAAGGAGTGGAAAGGTACACAAATGTACAATACCTCACCTTCAGCTTCAACAGATTTTGCTGTCGATTATGATGAAAGATATTTGTATTTCAAAATAAAAAGTGATGTACTAGACAAAGCCTCCCCTCGTATTTTACTTGATGTAGTCCCAAATCAAGGGAATACTTCGGCGATATCAATAAAAGATATGACGTTTTCAAATGGCGTAGATTTTATGGTGGAATTAAATAAAAGTGGAGACTCTCGAGTTGTCATAGATCAATACTATGATTTCTATGATTATTTTTACGGTCACAAATTAAAGATGATTCCGCCTCGTATGGCAGCTGTCACAAAAAATAGCGGTAAGTTTGCACCGATTAACTATGTGTTAAATAAACAGCTATACTTACCAGAGCAAAAAATTACGACCGATTTTAGTTCTTATGAAACAGGAAAGCTGCTTCAAGGGAATGCCAATCCAAAAGCCAAAGATTATAATTCGCTAGTAGACTATACATGGGCGGATGATAATGTTATTGAGCTACGAATTCCTTGGCTACTGATCCAAGCAAAAGATCCAAGTCAGCGTGAGTTTACGGGAGATCTATATAAAGATGGAGCGACAGCTTCTACTAAGGTAGATAATATTTATGTTGGTGCTGTCTTTGTAGATAAGGATGGCAAGGTTGTAAAATCTCTACCAGAGACCGACGGCCATGTCTTACCTGCTCTCTCAGCTTATTCTTGGGAAAAATGGCAAACTCCTAAGTATGAAGAGCGTTTAAAACAATCATATTACATTTTACAAAAATTATTTAAAGATTAATCAATTATGCCTCGGCATAATTGCGTCCGGAATCGGCTATGATCTTAGGCTAACATCCTTTATTGAACTCCTTTCCGATTCCGTGACATCCGCCGGAGGCTTTAGGCCAACACGATGTTGGTCACTCAGTCGTTGCCACAGGACGTGGCGTTCTTAGACTGAGTTCCTTTATTTCAGCTGGTGTTTGGACAACCGTTGTAAAGTAACTTAAATCCGCATTCATCTCATCACCTATAGAGGTGGGAGAATTTTGCAGAAAGAAGTTAAATGGAAGCTTAGGATAGGTGAGTTGTTGCCTATTCTAAGTTTTTTTGATTCTTCTTATTAGAAAATATAAAAATATTTTACAATTCCGTCTATTTTTTAAGCTGTATATTCTCTCAACTGTTTATGTTAAATTACTAATATTACATTCTAGAAATACAGTTGTGTTTTTAAGGAGGACAATATAGTGAAGCTTAAATTTGGTCTATTGGCAAAAATTATTATCGCTATTATACTAGCGGTAATACTCGGAAGCTTTATGCCAGAGCCATTTGTACGTATATTTGCAACATTTAATGGCTTATTCGGTAATTTTTTAAATTTTGTTGTACCACTTATTATTATTGCATTTATTGCTCCGGGCATTGCTCAGCTTGGAAAAGGCTCAGGAAAATTATTAGGTTTGGCAACATTCTTTGCCTATTTCTCAACAATCATTGCAGGTATACTCGCCTTTTTAGTAGCGCGAAATGTGTTGCCTAATTTCATTTCAAACGGTGCTATGGAAAGCATGAAAAACCCTGAGGAATTTTTAGCACAGGCATTCTTTAAAGTTGAAATGCCTCCATTAATGAGTGTTATGGCAGCATTAATCTTTGCATTTATCGTAGGAATTGGTATGACTGCCATTCAAAGTGATGTTATGAAACGTGGTTTTGAAGAGTTTAATGTTATCATTGAAAAATTAATTTCATTTGTTATTATTCCACTTTTACCATTTCATATTTTCGGTATCTTTTTGAACATGACATTTGGTGGACAAGTAGCAAAAATCTTATCTGTCTTCGCAATTGTGTTTGCATTAATAATTGTGATGCATTGGGTAATATTGCTAGTGCAATATACTACAGCGGGAATTTTAAATAAGAAAAATCCACTCATGTTACTTCGAACTATGCTCCCTGCATATTTTACAGCTTTGGGCACACAATCCTCAGCAGCTACAATTCCTGTTACGTTACGACAATCACAAAAAACAGGAGCTTCTTACAAAGTTACGAATTTCACAGTTCCACTGTTTGCCACTATTCATTTATCGGGTAGTACGATTACATTAGTAACTTGTTCCTTAGGTGTTATGATGATGAACGGTATGGATATAAGTCTCGCACAATATATAGGCTTTATATTTATGCTAGGTATTACTATGGTTGCCGCACCAGGTGTTCCTGGGGGGGCTGTCATGGCAGCAATTGGTTTACTGAAAACAATGCTCGGCTTCGATGAAACAATGGTTGCACTGATGATCGCATTGTATCTAGCGCAAGATAGTTTTGGCACAGCTACAAATGTAACTGGAGATGGCGCATTAGCTATGATTGTCGATCGTTTCAATAAAGAAACTAGTTAAGAAAAGCAGAGTGATGGATAGAGTCGTGGATAGAGAAGCCAAAATCGTGGATAGAAAGGCGAGAGCGACGGAAAGAAGAGCCGAAGCGACGGATGGAAATCATAGCGACGGAAAGAAGAACCGAAGTGACGGATGGAAATCAGAGCGACGGAAAGAAGAACCGAAGCGACGGAAAGAATCATCAAAGCGACGGATAGAAAGGCGAGAACGACGGAAAGAAGAGCCAAAGTGACGGATGGAAATCAGAGCGACGGAAAGAAGAGCCGAAGCGACGGAAAGAATCATCAAAGCGACGGATAGAAAGGCGAGAACGACGGAAAGAAGAGCCGAAGCGACGGAAAGAATCATCAAAGCGACGGATAGAAAGGCGAGAGCGACGGAAAGAAGAGCCGAAGTGACGGAAAGAATCATCAAAGCGACGGATAGAAAGGCGAGAGCGACGGAAAGGAGAGCCGAAGTGACGGATGGAAATCAGAGCGACGGAAAGAAGAGCCGAAGCGACGGAAAGAATCATCAAAGCGACGGATAGAAAGGCGAGAACGACGGAAAGAAGAGCCGAATCGACTGAAAGAATTATCAAAGCAACGGAAAGAAGAGCCAAAACGACGGATAGATTAACCAATCTGACGGATAGAACCACATAAGGCAAAAAAAATCGCCAGCTACGGCGATTTTTTTTATTGGAATTGAGAAAGACGTGAAAAGAAATTTGTAACGAAGTCTAAAAATATTTTTTCTGATGGTGCAATTTCACGATTTACAGGTGAAATAATGCCAACTGTTCTTGGAATCGTAGGTGCTTTAATCGGCACCTTTACTGTGAAGCGGGCTGCTGAATCATACAGGGAGCTTTCTGGTAATAAGCTGACTCCAATGCCTGCAGCGACAAGACCTTTTAGTGCATCTAAGTCCTCACCCTCAGAGATGACATTTGGCGAGAAGCCGGCAGCTCGACAGGCATCCATAGCTACTTTATGTAAAATATAGCCATCTGGGAATAAGACAAATAAGTCGTTGCGTAAATCAGCAAGTTGAATACTTTCCTTTTTGGCAAGTGGATGTTTGGCTGGTAGTAAAGCGGCGATATTTTCAGTAAACAAAATTGTTGATTGAATCGCTTCATCCTTCGGTGGAAGTGGGCCTAAAAATGCTAAATTTAGTTCGCGATTTTTGACTGCATCAATTAAAAAACGATAGGAGCCTTGACGGAGCTGGAACTGCAAATCTGGATATTCACGCTTAAAAGCTGAAATAACAGTTGGCAATACATAGCTAGCCAAGCTTGTTGGAAAACCAATCTTTATCGTACCTTTAGCAGGATCTAAATATTCTTCAACTTGCTTTGCAGCAAAATCAATGGCTTTTAAAGCAGTAATTGTGTGCTCGAGAAATGTTTTTCCAATAGGAGTCAATTTAACATTTCGTCCTACACGTTCAAAAAGTGGTGTGCCTAATTCATCTTCTAAATTAGCAATTTGTCGGCTTATTGCAGATTGAGCAACATGAAGATGCTCGGCAGCTTCTGAAATGTGTTCACGCTCAGCAACTTCAACAAAATAACGTAATTGACGTAACTCCACTAGATATTCACCTCTATTAATCGAAAAATACGATTGATTATTCCTCAATTATATACTATTTAAGATGAAAAATGATTGTAAATAAAACAGATGTCTAAATCAATTAAGGCTAATCATCATAACGTGGGGTTGATTTCCGTTCCGGCTGGGCGCTTTTAGCGCTTTTATCGCTGCCGCTTCGCTTTCGCGCAGAGCAGAGCTTCCTGGGGGCGTCCGATGAGCCGCTTGGGCCAACAGATGTTTTTTGCGCGAAAGC
>NZ_JBNNTW010000023.1:0-38802 GCF_050279145.1 Lysinibacillus sp. NPDC094177
CTTATTTTTATAATTATAAACTAAATTCTATTTTATATTTCTACTTACCTATATAATATCAAGTAATTGTGAAGAGTTACACTTAAACTAACGGGTGCTTTACTTGAAGATCATTGAGTTGCAAAGGCAGCTCAATGGTGAAGATCAACTATCTGAGGCTGTGTTAAAGAAATATTTAGGTTGACTACATACCGTTAATATGTTAATACACGCATAAAGATAGTAGAAATACATTCTATATGCGTGTTTTTTTGCTTATTTTTTCATGAATTCAAATTGTGTTTCGATCCATTCCTCTGCCATTGTCTCAGATTTAAAGAATAGTCTAGCAATTTCTAATAGATCCGAAAACATAATATTGTCTATTCTGATTATATGCGTTCTGTACGACGCATCTGTTACTACTCCACCCGAAGCAAGGCTACTATTCATTCGTTCACTAATTTTTTCCCCTTTATAAACATTTATAGCTAAATCTAAATGATTTAGTCTAATTTTATGGAATGGAATATCAAAAGCATCAATTGCATCTAAATGAATGTACCTTCCTATTAATTTTCCTTCAGATAAACTTTCCTCTGAGAGTTCCTCAAGAGACATACTGAAATGCTTCTTGTTATTTTCATTCTTCATGCCAGCATTGATCTCTAACTTTCTAAGCTTACTAACTTCATACTCCCACCATTGCCTTTTTTTCTTAGGATCATCACCTATCGTATCTCCCTCAATTGGCTCTGGTAAAAAAACCTCACAACCCTCACTATTCCCAGGATAGATTCTTAATATTTGTGCCCATTTTGGGTTTGGAGGTCTTAAAAATTCTTCTTCAAGTGACATTGGTGGAGCAGCGTCACTGACAACATACGGTTCAATGCGAATATATATTTCATCTGGACCATATTTATCAATTAAATATCTTGGTATTCGACTATCTAAATAACTATCTATAAATAAAAAGTGATTCTTGTATTTACAATGTCTGTATTTAGGGGAGTCTGGCATTGGATTAAAATTGATTGCGTTTAACTTAATTAATTCATAATCCTTTTTCTTATTAGATTTTATACGTAGTTCATCTAATAATTCTGGGTACATATTGAATACGGTCTGCTGCGGATGATACGGTTCAAATGCTTTTATAGCATGTAACTCTCTGGATTTGGAACTAATTTCTTTGGCAATTGCACAAATTACTAGTTTGGTGTTCTCTTCACCATCAATTAATTCACGTAAATAGTAATATAAACCGTTTTTATCCTTTTCAGTGTCCGTGAGTAAGTCTTCTCTAAAAGGAATAATTATATCTTTTAATTGGATGTTATTTTTCATTTCATCATTTAGATATATTACTAGATCTTCTATCTTCCAATTTTTCATCCTTGCAGTATCCTCAATATAACTATAATAAATCTCAAATTCATCCATCTTGGTGCCTCCTATGTAATTTCAACTTCTATTCTTACTAAAGAATTAAGTATTTACTATTATCTATGTAATCATACATAATTAAATTCTTTTATATCTCTTAAAATCAATTTATTTGATAATATAGTAGTAATATATACTAAATCATCGAAAGAGGATGAATAAATGACACATTTAAATATTGAAATATCTATTCCTTCTGATAAAGATGGTTTCTGCCTTTTGCAATGCCCATTATGCTCAGGGTTCTTTAAACTCAAACCCCAAGATGTCGAAGCTGAAGATGTGATTCAAATTTGGTGCCCAAATTGCGGGATTAAAAGTGATAATTATTTAACTGAAGATGTAATTGAATTGGCTTTAAACATAGGGGAAAATATGATTGATGATGCTTTATTCGACTCATTTAATAAAGTCAAAAAAAGCAACCACAACAAAAATGTTTCAGTTAAAGTAAAAGAGCCCTCTCATAAGCATGAAAATCCAATTGTAGCTGGAATAGAACTACTTGATATTCAAAAATATAAGTGCTGTCAAAGAGAAGCGAAAATTAAACCAATAGTAAAATTAATAGGTAGCTATTGTCCATTTTGTGGGGTGAATGATGATGGAAATCACTAAGAAAGATTTAAGAAAAACAAGCAAAGCTTTTAGATCCTATGCGAATAGAGTGATAAATGCTCATTACGATGAATTCGATTCAATATTAAAAATGTTCTTAGAACATATTGATAAAACTCCTTTGATTTACGACTATATCAATAGTTTCGATATAGTATTTAGTGACGAGGATATAAGTACGGAAGTGCATGAAGTGCGAGAAGCATACGGAGACAAGTTTTTTAATACCGGAAATACAATTGAAGAAGAATTGTTTTATACTTATAAGATTTTAAAATATTTAAGTCAAAGTGATCTGCATGTTACATCTTACGCTCTAGCATATGGTGGGAGAAAGTATCAAGAGATCACTAAAAACTTCGCAAATAGAGTAGTTCTTCCATTTGTAAATCACATCGAAGACTACTTAACTGATATTGCAATTGATATGGGATACGATGAGGAGGCAAAATTTATGATTAATATTAATGGTGGACAAGCACAAGTAAATATATCTAATGATAATTCCACACTTGAAGCTCATCAAACAAATAATATTCAAGCTGCCGAATTAGAAAATATTGTTACTTCTATTAAAGCTTTACTAACAGATGAAATTTCCGAAAGTAATAAAGAAATAATTATTGACAGTGTAGATGTTATACAGGAAGAATTAAAAAAAGAGAATCCTAAAAAGGGATTCTTAAAAACGGCTTGGTATGGCATTGAAACTACAATTAAAAAGATCCCTGATGCAGTACAGCTGGTAGAAAATCTACACAAGCTAGGAACAATAGTTGGGCCATATTTAACATAACACTTACTAAATAAAACGACTCCTATTTTATAGAAGTCGTTTTTTATATGAATCCTTTTACTGATGCTTCATTATTTGCTTTTTGGTTTCTTTAGCAAATTTTAAAGTGAATACACTGTGGCGATTAGAATTTTCAAGAATTTTATCACAGGTTTGTAGTGTTTCATTTTGTATTCGGGTTATTAGTTCATCTAGTTTACGGTTTTTAAAGAGAAAATCTCCCCCATTTGCTTTATTAGAATCACTTCCTAAGCTATTTTTTATTAACATATGACCAATAGCTACAGGACTTAAAACTCTAAAGGTTTTAATTACTCTTTTTATAAGGCACGTTTTCGTAAAGATTGTTGTTACTCAACTAACAGTGCAGGTTAATTTAAGAAGGATTTTTTTCATTAACTTGAATACTTATTGAGATAAGTAATATCAAGGGGGGATTAGATGAAAAAGAGATAAAGAAAAATTTGCCTCCGTAAGCATAATATTGGTTTTTTTCTAATTTTGGGTCAAACTGAGGGTCGGTATTTAAAATTGGTGTTAAAAAACCCTTGAAAACAATGGTATCCCAGCCTTTTTTATATTTTCCGTTTCAACACCCGCCGTCTCCATACAGTGAAATTCATTGAATTTCATGGAGTGTCATAAATGTTGATATATCAACGTTTATGGCACTTTTTTATTGCCTTTGAGTTGTACTGAATTGGAGTTAAACCTTATTAACCTTTGTTAGAAATTAATCGGATTCATTGTTTAACAAGGCTGTAAATTTATTAATAGTACCTTCTTTCGTTTTTCGCGTAACATGAGCATAAATTTCTAATGTTGTTTTCACATCGTTATGGCCTAAACGATATTGTACTTCTTTAATCGAGGTACCAGCTTCAAATTTAAAGAGCAATGTATGTGACATGTATTTTCTGCTTTTTTATTTTTACTCGGTTTGATTTATATGCAAGTAACTTTTTATACAATTAGGTTTGTAAAATATAAAAAACAGAGTTAATCTACAAAAGTAGAAATGAACTCTGTTTTTAGATGTCGTATTACCGCTTCGATTGTCTATATCCTGCCGCCCTTGCCTCGGCTTCTGTACAGAATGTTTCTTCTGCATCAGTCACATCATAGAAATCCCCAGTAGGTACATGGTAAATCTTCTCACCCGAACTAGAAATATTGCCTTTAATATTACTACACGCTTGTTGTGCTTTTCTAGCTTCTTCTGCTTTTCTAGCTTCTTCTGCTTTTCTAGCTTCTTCTACTTTTCTAGCTTCTTCTACTTTTCTAGCTTCTTCTACTTTTCTAGCTTCTTCTACTTTTCTAGCTTCTTCTACTTTTCTAGCTTCTTCTGTTTTTCTAGCTTCTTCTGCTTTTCTAGCTTCTTCTACTTTTCTAGTTTCTTCTTCGTTTTCTTTTTCAACTAATTCTGTTTTCGTTTCAGTTATATTTTTCTCACCAGAATCCGTAAATTTCCCAACTATACAAGGGATTAAAGACCAACATAGTAAAAGTACAGCAAGGATAAGAATTAAAATTCCACTCCAAACTGACTGCTGATTTTCTTTTCTCTTTTTTAACCACCATAGGGTTATTAGGATAATAACAATTAGAATGATGTTCCAGAAAGAAGAAAATATACACTGAATCGTGTAAAGAAGTAATGCTATAAGAAATATTATTAGACACAACGCTAATAGTATCTTTATAGTACCTCGATTCTTCGTATTTGGAGTTTTTGTACCCTGCTTCATTTTAATCACCATGTCTTATCATGTTGTATGTAATTGCTATAAGATAGTTACACCGAAAATCATTATATAGTATATTCTGTAATTTGGGTAATTTCGATGAAAGGCAACTGACGAAGGTGCAGGATCTGGGGATTGATGAGCGAGATATTTTTGTGGACCGTGCGAGTGGGAAGGATTTTAATTGTCCGCAATATTAGGCAATGAGAAAGTGTGATTCGTAATGGGGGTTTTATTTATATTGATGCGTTGGATCAGTTAGGGCGTAATTATGATGAAATTATTCGTGAGTGGAAGGATATTACGGGTGCTGTTGGTGCAGACATTGTGGTGCTGGAGAATGAAACTCTCTTTGATAGTCGCAAGTTTAAGGACATGAATATGGAGGATGGCAAGCTGGGGTCGTTAATGGAGGAATGTATCTTTCAAGTATTCTAGATGTCTATATCGGAGAAATTGTAGCGCAAACAATTGATTCTACACAAGATACGTCATTCGTTTTGGATACTTTATATCTATTACCTGATTTAAAGCAAGGCTGTATCTTGCATAGCGATCAAGGTTCTGTGTACACATCATATGCGTATCAAAAATCAGTCAAAGAAAAAGGAATTACCATAAGCATGTCCCGCAAAGGCACGCCCACTGATAATTCCCCAATTGAAATGTTCTATCTCGACGGAATCTACCGCACGACAAATGCGCATATGATTCAAATCGTCGAAGACTACATTACCTATAATAACAATATCCGTATTCAAACAAAATTAAACAGCCAGTCCCTCATACCTGAATGAAAACACTGCTATCATTCAAAAGATAACGTTACATCCGCCAGTTTACTTAAGCTAAAATGCTCTCTGACTGTATAATAGTTGGTTTATAGGAATTTCGCAACTTCATGTACCTACAATAATTTAGATTACAATTATGTTTATATAGTAACTAATTCAGCTTTCTTTTGCTTAAGTGGTGCAAGCTCTGGTAGACGTACCCAACTTAAACCAAGCGTTCCTTCACCTGCATGAACCGCTACACAAGCACTTAGTGGTAATACCGAGAAGTTTATGAGCGGATATTCGTTCTCTAAAGCTTTTTTCCAAGCGGTTGCGCCTTCTTCAGCATTACAGTGAATAATTGCAACTTCAGGGATAATACTCTTTTCTAGATCTGTATTTAAAACATTTTGTACATATGTTTTAGCTCTAGTCGTAGCGCGTACTTTTTCTTTCATAACGGGCTTCCCATCTTCAAATGATATGACAACTTTAATATTCAACAAGTTACTTAAAAATGCTTGAGTCCCTGAAACTCGACCACTTTTATGTAATTGTGATAAGTTAGCCGGAATAAATGAAAGCTCACTGTTATCTGCCATCTCATTGATTCTTTCAACAATATAGCCAGGTTCAAAACCTTCACGCTCTAACTGCTGACCGAGTTCAATCATTTTCATCATCGGAAATGACCCGATTTTTGAATCCACTGGATATACTTCAAATTCAGCTTGATCAGCTGCTGTGAAAGCGCTTTGATAAGTGCCCGAAAGATGTTGAGAGGTATGAATTGCAATTGCACATGTATACCCTTGTTCTTTTAATGATTTATATAAGTCTACAACTTCACCAATTGCAGGTTGTGATGTCTTTGGATTTTTTTTAGCATTTCGTAGCTTTTCGTAAAACTGATCATGTGTCATATCAACAGTTTCGCGTAAAGCCCCTTCTTCGAACACTATATTAAGTGGTAATACGTGAATTTGATTGTCCTGTATGAACTTTTCATCTAACAATGCTGCTGTATCTGTAACCCATGCAATTTTCTTTCCCATTTAAAAGTAATCCCCTTCATCTATCGTAGAAAATTATTCATTTTATAACTTATGCAACTATACACAGATAAGATCATCATGAGTAGTGACATTTATAATACTGTATTTATTTTTTTGCAATCTTCGACATTATTTCGACAATAATTGCGATGAAAAATAGCATTTTATAAGCATACGGTAAGCTATCTAATATTTCATTCGCTAATTGTTGGGCGCATATACGACGTTATTGGCTGAAAGCCGATAGCAAAAATGGGAAAATCGGCGTGTAGGGTGAGTCTTTGGTATATTTAATTTAATATTGTTAGAAACATAAAAAGCAGACGGTTTAGAAGTGCGATAATGCACTTCTAATTGACCGTCTGCTTTTACTGTTATTTTATGAATGAACTACGCTAATATAGTTGGCGTTAGCACTTAGTTTAATCATCACAGGTTGGAATTACAGTTGCTCGATTATTTTTGTAGCTACTACATTTAATCTATATTGAGTGTTCTGATTTGAAGTATTAGAGTTTCTTTGGGCTCAGGTACAACAATAGAAGTATTCAATCTCTGAAAACTTAAATGAGGTGCTGAAATGACTTTTACATTTAATCCGTATTTTGTTTTTAATACCTCAAGAACCTGTTCAGCACGTTCACCGAAAGTTATAATGTATTTTTTGGTATTTTTAATTTCGCTATACAACCGTTGAAGATTCTTTTTAGATAATACTTCTTTCATTGTAGCCTAAAAATGGCGATATTTTATATATATTTCAGGAAATATAAGAAAAGTTCGATATAAAGTTGAAGTCGTAGAAGGTTTTGTCCGTACTAACGATGTTACATATAATAAAACGTTTTGGATAGATGAACAGAAATTTGAACAATCCAAAGATTGGGATTGGACACGTATACGCTTAGTTGATGAAGTGGATGCCCCTGAACTGTCTCTTACACATTTACGTGAGAATGGGTTGTAGGGGAATATTCAAGGTTCTATGAAATTAAAGGGTATATTGCGAGATTATATAATATCATTCTTTGAAAAGGATTTAACGGATGGTTATTATCCTGATGAAGTTCCCGAAACATTAGAAGAAGGAAAGCGTAAAAGTGCATTGTCCAGTTGAGGTTCTATTTCTGATTCATTGGTTGTAATCGGATTAAGGAAAACAATTATACTTTTCCACTGGGTCAATTTGCGATTTCTCCAAGTAATAGGACACGCTAAAATTTATGGAGGAAATTAACATATCACTTAAAATAAATCTAAAAGACAGGGGGAATTGTAGAATAAATTTTCCTGTCTTTTAGTATTTATAAATTAATTTTAATTTGTTAATAATTTCAATATCTCTACATTATTTTTTCTAATTGCATAGTCTAGCGCCGTCATACCGTCCTTATCTTTAAAGTGTATTTTAGCCTTGTGCTGTAATAAGAGTTGCACTATATTGACGTTACCATTTTTAACAGCAATGATCAGTGATGTTCTTAACTCATGGTTTGGTGCATCTATATCTGCTCCATTTTGTAATAAAATTTCAGCTACCTCTTTACGACCATAATCAACAGCATTTAGTAGTGCTGTATTTTCATATTTATCAACAAGGTTTACTTCTGCACCGTACTTAATTAGTAATTCAATAATGTTTGCACGACCTATGAGTGCAGCTTCCATTAGTGGTGTTTCTTTAGAGTAACTTCTAATGTTAACATCCATTCCTTGATCAATTAAAAAATTACAAATCTCATAGCAATTTCTTTTTACCGCCTCGTGTAGAAGTGAATCATTTCTGAAATATAAATTATGTTTGTTCCTTTCAGGATTGGATAAAAATAATAATTTGAAAATTTCTAGATTGTTATTTTCAACCACATATTCAATTGGGAGAGTTCCATTATTTGCTTTTATAAATGGATCTGCTCCTTTAGATAGTAAATAAGAGATAATTTCCGTTTTATTAAGTTTAGTCGCTGTAGATAATGGTGTCATACCATCATGGTCTTGGATGTTAAGATCCTTTGTATTTTCAGTTAATATCTTTACTAATTCAAGGTTGCCAATTTCTACTGCCGAAAATAATGCTATTCGCCCTTTTAAAGTAATGATATTTGGATCGCTGCCTAATTCAAGTAATAATTTTACCATTTCAATTAATTGATGATCGATTGCTACTGATAGTAATGTTTTACTATTACTATATTTATAATTCATATTTGCATTCGTATCTCTTAATTGCTCGATTGTTTCTAAGTCATTTCTTTTTACATATTCGAGTAATTTCTTATCGCTTGTATCGATTACAGCATTTTGAATAGCAGTCATTTCGACAGTAGTTGTATTAACTTCTATACTAGATAGTATAAATGCTGAGTCGAAGGATAATGCCCATGTTTCCAATACCCACTTTGCCACTTGCTTATCTATTCCATAGTCACGGTAAAGTTGTTCGATTAATTCAAGAATTATAGTATGTATTGGTTGGTCTCTAACCCTTGCAACTATACCTTTTTCAAGTGTTAGAAGAAGAACATGTTCTTCTGGATTTACTCTTTGGGGACGTTGATTAAGAAGTTGCAAGCAATCGGATACAAATGGAATAGAATTATTTCTTCCTCTTACAAAGTCGATAATCTGCTGTCGTAGCAACTCTAGATCCTCATTTTTATGTAAATGTTGCATAAAAGTTGTTTCAAACTTTTGCTGTTCAGTTGATGAATCTACTTCTCTTTTTTGTCTATTTATTTTTTTACCAAGTCTGATTAATTCTTTAGCTTTTGATACAGGTGCTTGAACCAATATTCGATTTAGTGTCATTTTCCGTAGATTTACAAAATTTTTAAATACATCAATGTTTGAGATAGGATTTCCAGAAATATCGAGAATCGTAAGAAATTTAAGAGCGCGAAGTGATGAAATATCGTAAATATTATTAAATGATATATTTAGACTAAGTAGATTTGTTAATTCATTTAATGGACTAATATCAAAAATATTATTTTGTGATAAATTGAGAGTTTGAAGTAGTTTCATATTCTGAATAACGCTAATATCGGTAATATTATTATTCCTGAGATCTAAGTGAACAAGATTACTAAGGTTTTTCAAAGGGTTTATATCTGTAAGACCTTCAGAGTGTATTTCTAAATCAATTAAGTTAATTAAATGTCCAATTGGTTCTAAATCTGTCATAGATGGAAGTTTAATATCTAATTTTCGCAAGTTTTTTAATTCACTAATTGGTGATAAATTAGTTACTTGAGTATAATAAGCATTTAGTTCTAAAAGGTTTTCTGCGAATTCTAGTCCTTTTAAATCTGAAACATTACGAGGGACAGTTATTTTTTGGATTAATGTCATGTCCTCTTTTTGAACAGCTCGATCAATTTTTAGTAACTCCTTTATGTGAGTTTCAAGTCTACTATCTGCAAATTCTACTATTTCGCTTTCGTGTATATTCATGTTGTAGATTCTCCTTATATAAATATGCTTTTTAATTTTATCGTTTTCTTCTAAATTATTTTAAGTTTCATCTATATCTCTTTTGAAATTTAAAAGCATCTCTTATTTAAAAATTTGTAAGGAAAATAATAGCTTACGTTATTTTTGTATTACCAATAATCATTGAAGCCGCATTTCAGGAAACTTACATAGCTGACATTATACTCGGCATATTTCATAGCAAATAAAGTTCCCCTAGAGAGAAGAAATAGCAGTATTCAATTAACCAATTATTAGAATCAATTGTTATTCCATATCTGACGCTATTGTTGTAGATTATAAGCCTAATTACTCGCTAAATAAGGAGGAATTAGGCTTTTTTACCTTTCTAAATCCTTCATTATCAACAGTAGTAAAAATGATGATAACAAGTGTTGAATATCGTGGTAATCCCTGATAAAAAACATGGAAGAAGTGGCTACATCTTCACAGGCTGTAATCAGATTTAATTATAACTATAATTATCCAACCGCACATAATAAGAGAATGCTGGTCAAGTATTAACGATTACCCAAATGAAGAAAAAATATTCAGTGGCTGATTGAAAGGCTGGATTGAAATTTTTTATTTACTGATAAAATACATATGATAGTAGAAATAAGAGGAAAAATAGGTCATTTGGGTTCAAATTTAACAGAACGATCTGAGGATAATTTGACTGGAAATGTTTTCGAGAGATTAAGATACCTTCTTTTTCTTTAGTATTGGGAGAAATACATTTACGAAGAATTGCACTTTAATAAGGACGAAATAGTTGCTAAAGATGAATTATTTACAAAATCGGTAAACGGTTATTGAGGGAGCGAAAGAGTACTGTCTTGAATAACGGTCTTTTTTTATATAAAAGTAAGTATTATTTCTGATTTTTTTGCATAAGATGAAACAAAAATGCTTTTTTGTTTCAAATGGGGTATTCTAGAGGAAAGGAGGGATAATCAATGGTCGTTCTAGAAACCAATGGTGCAAAGCATTCAGTTGGAGTGATAATTGCGGATATGTTAAAAAACTATGAAGACCTCGATAATGTAGGGAAGTTTTCTGTTTATGCTTATACTATTCAGACGAAATTCACACGTTATGTAATCGGTATTTCTCCTAGTGAAGATACAGTTTTTGTTGAAGAAAATGTTGAAGGAAAAGAGATTACGGAACAAATAAATATAGCTATTTCAGGCGATGAAACAGTTAAGAATTTTGCAATTGCAAAATATTATCTGGAGAAGTTATTTTTTGAGATTACTGAAAAAGGTCGACTCCTATTTTATTATCGTAGCAGTTACCTAGTTTCAAGCAGTGATATACGTAGTGAAATGAAAGTATCCCGCGCTACAATTATGCGATTTGTGGAGAATGGTATGGAAAAAGTAGAAGGGGTAGGCCATAAATGCTATCCAAAGCATAACGCACTGTATTGGAAAGATGGCGTTTGGGTGTTACGTATTCAAGCCTTACAAGAAAAATTTAAATTACGCAATCAAAGTGAAGTTGACCTTGTTACAGAAATTGAAGGACAAATAAAAGAATACGAAAAGCAGTATGGCGGATCGTTCGAAAAGGTATTTGCAGATATCATTAATGGAGAACAGGAACAGAATATTTACGACTTAGAAGAACCGGATGATTATAAAGATTGGCGAGATTTATTAAAAGATCTTGAAAAGGTTCGGGGGAAAGACTGTTAAGTGAGTGTTTATCAACAGTATAGAATTGACGAGATTCAGCGTTTATTCGAAGTAAATCCGGATTTATTTGACACAAAAAATTCCGATATGGTAAAAATCAAAGCCAAAGGTATCAGTAAAGTCGTAGCAACACTTCCGTTAAATGATCATCCAGAATATGGGGAAACTATATTAAATATTTCAGAAACATTAGATGATGATGGAAACATCGAGTCCTATCATTATGGTTGGGAACTCTCCCAAAGAGTAAAGAAACGAAGTAAGCAAGAAAGGCACATAACTGGATTTGGAAATGAAGATCATTCAGGGCCACCAATGTTTGAGCCAGATCCATACCACCATCATCATATTCCACATTTGCCAGCTAAACGTAAACATACCAGTGTTAAGGATTTAGAAACGGTAGTTGAGATTTTAAAAAATTACATTGTTAGTGGCTTAACTTACGACCAATCACATACGTTTTAAAATGAAAATCAGTACCCATATTTGGATACTGATTTTATGAGTGAAAAGAAGCCTAGTAAAACTAGATTTCTGCATTTAAAAAGATGTATTAAATTACTTATAAAGTCCTGTAGAGAACCCTAGCCATTGAGTGAAAGAAAATGGAGTTAAAATAAAACCACTGTATTGTCACGTTACAAGCTCTCTTTATATATAAAATCAAACTTAATACCAAAACTACAAAAGATTTTGAGAATCCATCCAAATTTAAATGACCTCAGACAATAGCTGAGGTCATCTCCATTAGATTATTTTAAATTGTTTCACTCTATTATTTAAGTCATCTGAGAGCTGACGTAATGCGGTAATTTTCTCGACAACTATTTGAATAGCATGCGTTTGTTCATTTGTTGAAGCGGTTATTTCCTCTGTACCTGCCACATTTTCTTCTAGCATGTGATTTACAGTTTCTACATGTTCAAGGACTTGTTCACCTAATCCTTTTGAATGCTTCATACCTTGGGCTACTTCTTGAAGCTCACTCATGATGCTTCGAACTTCCGTTTCAATGCTTTCGAATGCTGACGTTGTTTCATACATTGAGGATTTTTGTTTTTCTGCTATTTCAACACCTTGGCGTACTGAAGCAGACATATTTTGCACGCCTGTTTGGATGGCACCAACAATTCCGAAAATTTTCTCTGTTGATTTGCTTGTGGCTTCGGATAAATTACGTACTTCTTCAGCTACTACTGCAAAGCCTTTGCCATGATCACCAGCGCGAGCTGCTTCAATAGAAGCATTGAGCGCAAGTAAATTCGTCTGCGCTGAAATATCGGCAACAACCCCAGCCATTTCTTCGATTCGTGCCGTATGTTCCATAAAGGTATTTGCCACATCGTGAATGACATTTACCGTTTTAATATTTTCTTCGATCATTTCTTGTTGAGCGTAAATGACTTCTTTTCCTTTATCAATCGCACCAACAGCCAGCTTACCATGATCAACAGAAACCGTTGAGCGCTGTACGTTTTGATTGAAATCGGTATCCATCGTCTCGACAAGCTGCACAGTATGATGGAGTGAGTTTGAAACGGATAGGGAATCACTCGAAATTTTTTCTGTGGCACCTGCGACGTGTTCACTGATTTCAGCGAATAGTTTATTTTCACGATCTAAATCATTTGTAAATGTATCTATGTGTCCACTCACGTCACGAATCGCATCTAGCAACTGTTTTAATTGGTTCGTCATCGTATCAAATGAACGATTTAACACGCCAATTTCATCATTTGTTTTATAATGAATAGGCTCCACCATAAGATTTCCAGACGCAATTTCATTGGCATTATGGGCCAGTTTACGAAGTGGTTTTGTAATATTTTTAATAATTAACACTGTAAAGACACTTCCAAATAAAACGAGCAGAATAATGCCAACTAATGAAGTTGTAATAACAAATGTAATTTGCTGTGCTACATCTTTTTGTATATCTTGGTAATGTTCATTGGCATACAAACCTAGTAAATGCACATCATTTAAAATGCCTACAATACGTAATCCTTGTGTACGGACATCTGTTACGTTTTTATTGGTTACTGCTTGATTGGCTGCAGTAAAAAAGTCTGTAAATTTTCCTTGCATTTTAGTGAAGATTTCTACACTTTCTTTATTATGTAGCAAAGGTTCGATAATTGCTAATTTATCGTTAACCGTACTTTCTAATTTTTTTAATGATTCTAGTTGTTTATCTGTCACACTCTGTGGTTGTGCGACACCAATGGCTGTTGCATAGTTACTTAGCTCATTTTGCGTATTTTTCAACTCGGATTCAATCACTTGAATATTGATAATTTTTGGTAAAATATCTTGGTTCGATGATTGGATGTGTATCATCGCCATCATGACAATGGCTATAAGAGCAATCGAAACTGCAATGAGCGTAAACGAGTTGAATAATATTTTTTTAGTTAATGACATTTTCTTAACTCCTCTTATTGGCCAAATTGTTTCTGCGATAGTTTGTTTAGTTCATCTTCAATTTTGGTTGCATGATCAATCACGCGCACAGGTGCAAGTTTCATCGCTTTTTCTTTCATACCTAAAGCGATATGCTGCTGTCCGGTTGGTTTCTCTTTCGTATAATTTTCTATAAATTCATAAACGGCTACATCAATATTTTTTAACATAGAAGATACGACTGCTTTTTCTGCATATGTATATTGATCTGTATCAACCCCGATTGCTAAAACGCCACTTTCTTGCGCTTGTCGCAATAAGCCAACGCCTGTATATCCCGCAGCTGCGTATAGGACATCTGCTCCTTGAGTAATCATGTCAGCAGCCATGGCCTTTCCAACCTTATCATCTGAAAATGTATCTGCATAGGTCACAATCACTTCAATATTAGGATCGATTGCCTTCGCTCCTTCAGCAAAACCTTTCTCAAACTTTTGGATTACTGGGTCCACCATTCCACCTAGAAAAGCTACTTTTCCCGTTTTTGACGTCATTGCGGCTAAAGCACCTGCCAAATAGCTTCCTTCATTTTCTTTAAACGTAATAGAGTGAATATTTTCAACGTCTGATTCCGAATCAACTAGAACGAATTCTTGTTTTGGATTTGCCTTTGCAACCTTTTCCAAATCCTCTTGTAGTGAGTAACCTACTGCAATTACTAGATCATTACCCTCTTCCACTAACTCCTTAATTCCTTTTTCATAGTTCGGCTCACTGCCAAGCTCACGGTAATCAAACACAATCCCAAGCTCATCGCGTGCCTTGACTAGACCTGCGACTGCTAAATCTCCAAATGACTGATCACCGAGTCCAACGTCTGGCAACATAATCCCAACTTTAAATCTATCTTCCACACGTAATTCACTTGAATCTTCATTTTGCGCCGTGTTGTTCCCACAAGATGCTAATATTAGTCCTGCAGCCATACTTAAGGCAAATAAACTCTTTTTCATAAAATGTAACCTCATTCACACTTATTTTTTCCTATATAATCGCACTGGAATTCACATAAATACCTAATTAAGTATATATTAATTTAGTGTAAAGTGCTTAATAACTATTTTTGATTTGTAACAGTATTAAACTATTTTCACACTGAAAACCTTTGTTTCACACAAATTCGTCCATATTCAGCAGCAATCGCTATTGGTTTTTAACGCACAGGGAGGATTAAAGAAAACTAGTTTAATGACAATGACGCAACAAAGGCGAGATGATTGGGGAAATGGGAGCAGATATGAAATTATCTTCTATTCTAGAGATGGTAGAGAATTTTGCTACAAATACTGAAGACATCTATATTTACATCATCGATAACGAAGGGACCGCTGTCATATACCTGGGTAGAAGAAAAGTCCATTAGGAAAATGCAGCGTTCTTCGAATAAGCTCGTTGCATTTTCTTTTTATTATTAGAACTTCAAGTAGAAGTTTGAAAAAGTGATCATATATTTTAAAGAGACAATTAAAAAGCTCAATAGATATGGTGGCATAAAAATCACCTGTAATAGCCCCTGAACCAATAAATAAAATTTTAAAAAAATTTAAAATAAAACATCTATATTTGCAACATATTTTTAATTAAACGTTATTTCAAAATGACATAAAAGTACTTTTTCTTCAAAAAGTTTGATTTAAGGCTATCACAGTAAAAAAGAGAATCGATTCATTCAAGTGCTAAGTTATGATGTTAAGAAAGTGGCTTTTTATAAAAAGGGAAGGACTTCTATTTGATTCGGAAGGAATGAAACCGTATGACTTTAAAAGAACGCAAAAATCAAAGTGCTCTTTAAAAATATGATTTATGAAATGAACTCTAATGAAATTTATTGCAGAAAAATGGAGAAAAGAATCTAAAGAGGCTGGGACATAACTGGTCAAAACCTTAAAAAGCGCGAGAAATCAATTTTAGAAACGTTGATTTTCGCGATTTTCTAATGTGAAATACTTTAATTTTGCTATGAAAATACACTTATGTCCCAGCCGCTTGAAAAATTTATAAGTTGTAGATTGCATCTCCCCATGGAGGTAGGAGTCCCAGAACCAATAGTTTTTAACCATACCATTTGTGAGTAGCCGATGTCTAACTAGTAAGAGTGATACCTTTTTTTCTTACGATACTTGGTAAAACATAACCAGCTTCTTGGAATGGCACTACTGCTTGTTACCTTTCCACTACTACAATTGAAGTCGATCTTATCTCTTAACCACAAACTGCACCTCCAATTGTTAGCTGGTATGTCTAACAATTGGGGCGCAGTTCACTTTTACAATTTATTTCTAAAAAAGAGGTTGTTGCTTAATCAATTTCCTCAATCACTACGGTTTAGGTTTACTACTTGATTAGCAATATAAAATTTACCCTCTCGTTTATACACTACAGATTTTGGAAACTCATCTCCATTTTTTCTTTCATATATAGGAGTACCCTCATTTAAAGAATTAGACTCAAAATTATTATCCGGAATTTGATATCTATTTATTTTTTGCTTAATCTCCCCCAATTTCCTTACTACTTGGGATTTTTCAACTGGTTCCCCGGTTACGACATAGACTGTATCTTGAATTTTCAGCATCTCCACAAGATTGTTTTTGCTCTCGTAAACCTTATCAACAGTTATAAGCAAAGCAATTATAAGTATTGTTGTACCAATAATCCAAAATTTTTTTTTGTTTTTCATATTGCATACCACTCTCTACTTATTTCTACTCTTAACATACGTACTTGATGCCTTGCTTGCATATTTTGTCGTGGAACCAGTGTATATTCCTGCTCCATTATATTTCTTCACATTGTATTTAGTCACATCTACATTTCCATAAATACCTGGTCTTGTCCATTTTTGGGGATCGGCTTTAATAGCTTGCCCATTAGATCCTGCTTTCGCAACAGAAATAGAAAAAAATCCATATCCAATACTTGCACTAAATGACATAGTAGATTTGCTAAAATAATAGTACGAGATATTGTATTGATATTCGCTCCAACCCGGATGCCAAGCAATAAAGCCATTAGAAATTTCTCTAGTAGTGGATACCTTTGTCCATTCCTCAGTCCCTAATGTTGCACTTCTTAACAACGGGTTCGCATTTTCATTACTGTTAACAATAAATTCATCTGGAAGTTCTGTACCGTCATTCATATATCCGTTTTCTGCTTCTTCTGCACTAACTACTGGAATTGAAAAATAATTGGACTCCATGCTCTCAATGTTTTCATCTTTACTAATCGTTTCTGCTTCTTCTGCACTAACTACTGGAGTTGAAAAATAATTGGACTCCATACTCTCAATGTTTTCATCTTTACCAATCGTTTCTGCTGAACTTTTCATTACCCCTACATTTAGCATCAATCCCGATACAAAAAGTACTGCTACAACTAATTGTTTCAACCATTTTTGAGATTCCATCTTTTTATTCTCCTCTCGGTCTGTGCTTATAATTACTATTTTGGTCTTCTGTGTTAACTTGAAATATTCAAGTAATTGGGAATTTTAAGCTTTTGTGATGTTTACTATAATTTACTTATTTGTGGTAATATCGATATATTTTGGTTTCGTTAACTTAATACATATTTTGTGTTTTTATCTACAAGGAGATAAATCTTAATCGAAAACACAGATAAAAAATTTTAGCATGGTATTTCCTTCTACTATATTTTTTCCCGGGTATGTTAATAGCGTACCATTAGCTATAAAAGTTTCAAATCAAGTTTTGTTATGAAATGAGTAAAAATTGATAAAAATCAGAAAATTTAATACTACTTGGAGTTTGATATAACAGATGATCCTTATTAGAAAGAAAAGAAGTCTAGTAAAAACTAGACTTCCGCATTTAAATAGAGGTATTAAAGTACTCATAAAGCCTTATGGAGAACCTTATGCCACCAGTCTATAAAAGTGTCAAAATCAAGTTTTGTTATTAAATGAGCAAAAATTGATAAAAATCAGAAAATCATACTTTGCTTTCTAAAATATGAATTTTCGTAATTACAATAGAGCACTCTGCTAGACAATACTTAAGGTGTTTTGCACAAATAACACTGTAAGTATTGAGGTGTATGATAATTGGTGGGGAATGGTCAATAGATTTGATAACGACGACCAATACTATCGATCTTTTTGTGTTCAGTTACTATTTTCTAGAGTATTTCATATTTCATTTTCTTTTTTATATTTAATAAAGACATCAAGCCAAAACCAACTACAGCTATAGTTAAGCAAATAGTAGAAAATAGATTTTCGCCTAGTTTGAAAACTAGTAGGATAAGACTTGTAATGAACATAATAGGGATTGCGTATTTTGCTCTAAATTTATCTAATATGATAACCCTCACTATTCAAATAAAATAAATGTTTCTGTGTAAATGTTAAATTAGCATTTTTTCGATTTCCCCTAATAAATTTTTATAATGAATATAGAAAGTACTAATTGAAGCAACTATAAAATATGGAGTAGCTGGTCCGGTTTCGAATACGTAATCGTCATAAATTACATAAACTGATATAAGTTGTTTTGGTGAGAAGTTATATTTATCAAATAAAATTTTCAAATCTCGATAAAGCAAATCTCTTGGTTCGTCAATCGAGCACTCAATTGAAAATTGACCTGCTAAACTACCCCACCATATTTGAAAGGATTGTCGTATTTCGTTAAATTTTTGTAAGTTTTCTTCATTAGCGTTAAAGAGTTCATGATAATAAAAATTCCCTAGTAAAAAATCGTTTGAAACATCTTTGTCAATAGCTTGGCAGACATCATTCCATAATGTTCTAAAGCAATTTTCAAAATTAGGTTTAAATAAAAAAAGGTGGCACCGTGAAATTTGGATATTTAAATTTATTAGTTTTTCTATTTTGATTAAGGAATATATTTTGAATATAAATTAAAAAATTCAAACTTGTAGATGCATCGGTTCTCATCACAAAAGAATTCATTTAGCTTCACGTCCAATTTAGTATTGAAATAACTATTTATAGGGAGGGTTATGCAGAGCAAAACTATTTACTAACATGTATTTTATTTTCTTTTTATATTTAATAAAAACATCAAGCCAAACCCAACTACAGCTATACTTAAGCAAATAGTAGAAAATAGATTTTCGCCTATTTTGATAATCAGTAGGAATAGACTAAATATGAACATCAGTGGTACACCGTATTTCATTCTAAAATCATCCAATATACAATTCTCCCTATTTGAATATAGATGAAAAGAAACAATTTACTGCTAAAGTCCATAGTGTAATTTAGTGATTTACAATGTTTCTACCATAACCAATAGACATACTGAATCACCTTATTTCGAATAGTTTCACTAAGGAGATAAAATAAACTATGTTTTTATTTACTTGATATACTTTGTTGGAATTTAGAAGTCATCCATTTCTTGTTTTAAACTATTTGCAAACTCGGTGATTTCTTCCATTTTCACTATTAGACATAATGAAGGACCACATCCTGTTGCGAGAAGATGATTTTTATAGCCTGCATCTAATACAAAAATTAATTTAATACGAGGCTCATTTTCTTGTTTTTCCTGCTCAGGCATTTGAAAAAGACCATATCCAGGAAAATGATAGGTACCATATTCAGGGATATGATAAATACACAATCCTGGATCAAGAAACTCTAGGATACTTAGATGAATATTATCAATATGTTGTAGATCATCTAGTAACTTTAAGTAGTCCCTCCTTAAACAAGCGATTTCCATATGTACCTCTGGAAAAGTAGGACCAGAGCGGAGATTAATGTAAAATTCCACACTTTCTTCATTGACTAACTTTAAATTTATTTCAACTTCACAGTTACTAGGTACATTAAAACAATCTTTTAAAATGGCCATAAATTAAACTCCTTATAACTATTTAATATCTCTAGCATATTGCCAAGAATTTTTAAACCATTTCAATTTCTTAGAAAATGTATCATAAACAGTTTCAACTGCATCTGAATTTTTATTAAGTAAGACAGCAATTTTATTGCCGTTTACTCATAAATTTAGCTCCTAAACTTATTAAATTGAAATATAATTGGGCTACCAGATTCCTTTGAATTCCTTATCTGAAAAAAATGAAAAGAAACAAGTTGTTGCTAAAGTCCATAGCGTAATTTAAGCAATTCTACCACAACCAAAATTAAGATTCTTGACTAACAATAAGTCTATCTAACCAAGTTGCAAAGTTCATGTTAAATTTTCTTGCATTATTCAACAGGTTCTTCGCCTTGATAATGAATCAAAAGAAAAGGAATATTAGAGCTTCAAATAGAATGCTTTAAATAGTAATAGCATTATACATTCTTAAAAAGCTCAATAATACGGCGGGATCACCAATATTATTGAGCTTTTTGTGTTTAGAAAATTTCATAATTTCAACTAATAAAATAAATTTACTTGGGTATATGAAAAGCACGGGTTTATAAATGGTTTTTGTACTTTACTTAGGTTTTTAGGGTATAAAGGAAGTAAAAAAATCTTAAAATTTTTAATTTCTTAGCTTATCGAACAACCTGCAGCAAAGGCTATACCACAAAGTAAATCACATGTACCCCCAACAACTAACCCTATACCAGGAATAAAATGTAATCCTGCACATGCTGAAGCACATGCTATAAGACCAGATACACCGCAAGCAAAACTAACCCCATTAAATGTAAACTTTGTTCCTTTTCTCTGTAATGGATCAATAGATTTATCGCTATCAATTTTATCTATATTAAATGTATCTAAAACCACTGCATCATTATTAACTAAATCAAGTAAAATTAAATCAGAAGAAAGTATCTTCTCATGTTTCATATCTATCCAAATATTTTCTCTAATTACTTCAAACTGTTGTTTGCTGAAATAATAAATAGTATAGTTCAAGATATCATCGTAGATAATATCTTGATCTTCTAAATTTTTGAACTCAACATATGTTTGTGCCTCCTCTACTTTTTCATAACCATGTTTAATATATGTTGAAATTATAGTGCTTCTTTCTTGACTTGTATCATTTTTCACTATAAATTTAGCCTTCTCTTGAACTGTTTTAGGAACTTTTTGTATAATTTCTGTTCCTTGTTCTTCGAGAGTCAAAATAGCATCATCTATTGTATTTTCAAAACATCCTTGGCATGCTTTTTCTAAATTAGATTCGGCATTCACATTTTCGGAAATAAATGTGAATGAAAACAGGATAAGACAAACAATACTTGCAATATTGATTAATTTTTTCATAGTAAAACCTCACCATTGTTTTTTATAATATTTTTTTAAATAATTAATCCTAAGTAAAGTAGTCTATTTTTTGTTTCTTTTAATATAGAAGGACATAATAAAAAGAATAGAACCTATTACAAAGCCAATTATTTGATCTAATAATATTTCATCTCGATAAAGCCATCTTAGAATAAATATTCCACCAAATATTAACATGGCAATAAATCCGATGTATTTTATTCCGTTATATGGCATTTGCTATCTCCTTTCATAAATGAAAACGGTTTCATGATTGAATAGTTTTCAATATCTAATTCAATTTAAAAGAGTGTAAAGTTACATATAAAAGGTAGTTTATAATATGATAATTTAACTTCAATGGCGGTGACAAAAATGCAGTTATTTTCATTTGCAAATTTATTAGCATTGCGAATAGTAATATCGTTTGGATTAATTAAAGAAACAGATGCGTTGAATATATAGTTTCTTCATATTGTTTTCAAATTTAAGCTCCTCTCCTTTTTCTTCTATTGTTAATACCATATCATTAACAATAAAATATTAAAAATCAACTTTCGTAGGAGATTGAACAAAAATTGATAAAATTCAGAAAAATATCATCGATTTTGGAGTTTGATATCACAGATGATACTTAAAATGAAAGAAAAAAGACTAGTAATAACTAGACTTCGGCATTTAAATAGTGGTATTAAAGTACTCATAAAATCCTTTAGAGAACCTTATGCCACCAGTAGGTCCGTTCAATGTGAATTAGAAATGAAAATTTCAAAATCAACTTTTGTCATTTATTGAACAAAAGTTGATAAAAGTCAGGAAATTCCCTTTACTTTCTAACACGGCAAGTATCGAGGTATGTGACAATCGCTGAAGAATAGATCTTGAAGTATTGCAGAACGGACAGGTTGTTAGTAGAGTTAATAGAAGAGTATTACAAACTAGAAATATTTAATGAAGAAATGGATCAAGTGATTATTGCTCCTGTGTTTGAATGGATTAAGCCGGCATCCTTTAACAAGTAGAAGAAGGAGGGTAAACAATGATCCAGTTGCATATTGAAAGTAAGAAAAAACAGGCAATTTATCGAAAGTTATTGTTACGGAAGAACAGTAGTTTTTCCATGCTAGATGAAATTATATTGCTAAGTTTTGATTTGAATGGGGCGGACTATTTTAATTTTGAAATTGTAAAAAAGATGGGCGAGTATCTAAAGAAAAAGATTTGTTTTTTACCCAAAGATGATATGGATTTAGATACAGATGAAGAGTTGGTCGATGAATGGCTTCCAAAACCGGGTGATGAAGCCATCGCACATTTAATTGATAATAGTGAATCATTTACGTTTCGATTAGAGAGTTTTTAGGAACTACCGATGGACTCTGAAACTCCTTTATGTATTGCTGGAGCAGGCAATATTAATACAAGAATGCTACTCCTTTAGCTACATAACAAAAGGACTCCCTTTTTTCAAGAGAAGCCCCTAAATACAATACTACTTTACTTAATTAGTAAATTAACAAATGTTTTAATTATTTATTAGAGATCTCATAATACGTATCATAAAGGTTTTTATAGTTAACTTTTAGCTTATAAATATTAGTGGAATCATTTGAAATAATATCAATAACATCACTACTTATATATAATAAATATTCATTGGAATAGAATGAAATATATGCTCCAGTTAATCCTTTTTTAACACTAAAACAGTAATTATATACATCTAAAGGATCTAAGTTTTTTATAGAAGCATAAATTACTCCATCATTTGTATCGCCTTCTAGTAATACATCCTCTTTCCAATTTTTCAAGTGAATAATTTGGCCAATCTTTGTTTTGGCTGACTTACGTTTTTTATTGAAAATATATTCAGAAACAAAGATAGCATTAATATCTTTTTTCCTATTAAATATTTGATTAATAATTAATTGTAGGTTAACTCTACTTAGCTTCTCAATATCAAATCGTATCCGATTGTCTTCATGGACTTGGAAAAAAGGTGTCACTTGAGTACAGTCAAAATCAATATTAAAGTCTTTTAACTTTACCAAAATGTATCAATCTCCTATTCTATTTAATTCGGCATCATAGGTTCCTGAACGTGTTTTCTTTGAACCTAAATTTTTTATAGAGCTGGCGCCTTTCCATACTCCTCCATTATGACCATCTTGATCTATTAGAATATATTCAGGTTGTCCTTTTTAAATATTTTAGCTTCATGTGGCTTGGTGGGCATTTTCTATTTGAATTTCGAGGTAAGATGCTATTAAATATGACAAACTCCACTTTTATTAAAGTGGAGTTTGATCGGACAGAGGCAACCATTTATTTAGAGCGTGTTTCCTCGTTCGCACGTTTTCTATCACCGAAAACGTGCTGCAACTTAATGATTAGTAAGCTTAGACTTCTTATTTTTAAAGAATTTCACAATCAAAACGATGATAATTGTCCAAAAAGCAAAAAAACCTATTGTAAAAAAAATATCAAAGTAATTCAGGCTCATCGCTATTACCTCCTTTAAATATAATTGTTATCTAAAATGGTACTGTATAAGTAGCCTTTCTTTTATATACAAATCCTTGACCCACCATAAAACTGTAAATTAACCTTCATTGGAAAAAACTTTATTAGTATGGCGAATAGTAATAATATTATCATTTGGATTAATTAGAACAACAGTATCCCATGTAGGTTTAATTTGAAGTTCACCTTGTTCATCAACACGAATCATTGCATTTAGTTCTAGAATACCTTCAATAATAATGATCTCTTTTGCATCGTTATCTTTTATAGCTCTTAACCCGTCTTTAAAACGAATTTTCCAACCGAAAAAATCTACTTCATTCATTTTAACAACATCACCTATTGAATATTTAATATCTCCACTCTAAATAAAGCTAAAAAACTTAAATGTATTTAAGTTAAATTAGTTTAAATTGTTTAATCAATATCGGTATTTTTTTTAAATAAAGATACAAATGCTAAAATTAAATATGCTGCAGCTAGTATTTTTGTCCAATCCTTATAATCATTAGGTATATATTGACTGGTGATAAACGCTAATAGTGCCGCTATTATATGAGTTAAAATGCTTTTTAATTTTGTATTTTTTATCTTAAATAAATATATTAATGATTCAGCAAATAAAATAGAAAGTAACAAAATAAGAAAAAGAATAAGTAAATTAATAAATATGTGTATTAATGCATAACCCAAAGTTTTCACCTTCTTTTAAAAGATTAAAAAAGGATATCAAACAACTATTTTAAATTGATTTTTACCAGTAAATAAATAATTCGTGTATAAATCAGAATTTGCAGCGCTTCCTTTAAAATCATATCTACCCTTGCTATAAAGATTCCAAACAGCGGATGGCTTTGTTGTGCCTCTTGATGATACTCCTGCGTTATCTTCGACTCAGAGACTCCTTGATTTCCATCTATCACAGGTTCTAAGCTGTCAGCACTAGCAAAAAAGTCATAGAGAACGAAAATACAGTAGATAGTGCAACAATTTTTAAAAGATTCTTCATATGTTTCCCTCTTCTTTTATAAATGTTGGTATATATGCAACGTTATTTTTATAGCTCTTAATCCGTTTTTAAAACGAATTTTCCAACCGAAAAAATCTACTTCATTCATTTTAACAACATCACCTATTTGCATATTTAATAACTCCACTCTAAATAAAACTATAAAACTTAAATATATTTAAGTTAGACTAGTTTAAATTGTTTCATCAATATCGGTATTTTTTAAAAAATAAAGATACGAATGCTAAAATTAAATATGCTGCAGCTATTGTTTTTATCAAATCCTTATAATCACTAGGTATATATTGACTAGTGATAAACGCTATTACTGACATTAATATATAAGATAAAATGCTTTTTAATTTTGTGTTTTTTATTTTAAATAAATACATTAGTGATTCAGCAGATGAAACGATAAGTAATAAAATACATATACTTATTAATATATAACCCAGAGTTTTCACCTTCTTTTAAACGTTTAAAAAAGGGTAACAAATAATCGATACCCTTTTTTAAAATTAAATTTTTCTATAATAGTCTCGTGCTCCTAACCATTCCTGTCCATTTGAGGGTATGTTACTAACATACCACTAGCAATAAAATTTTAAAAATCACCTTTTGTTATAAAATGAACAAAAATTGATAAAAGTCAGGAAACTATCTTTTGCTTTCTAACACGGCAAGTATTAAGGTGTGTGACAATCGCTGAGGAATAGAACTTGAAGTATTGCAGAACGGACAGGTTGTTAGTAGAGTTAATAGAGAGTAGTTCATTTTGAGAATAGCTATAAAGTAGAAATGTTTAATGAAGAGATAGAGCAAGTGATTATTGTTCTTGTAGGTGAAAGCAGATTAGCAATAGCTTCAACAGCATCGCTTTAAAAAATAGAAGAAGGAGGGTACACAATGATCCAGTTGCATATTGAAAGTAAGAAAAAACCGGCAATTTATCGAAAGTTATTGTTACCGAAGAACAGTAGTTTTTCCATGCTAGATGAAATGATATTACTAAGTTTTGATTTGGATGGTGCGGACTATTTTGATTTTGAAATTGTTAAAAAAGATGGACGAGTAGCTAAAGAAAAGATTTGTTTTTTACCTGAAAATGATACGGAGTTAGATACAGATGAAGAGTTGGTGGATGAATGGCTTCGAAAATCGGGTGATGAAGCCATTGCACAAGTTATTGATGCTAGTGAATCATTTACTATTCGATTAGAGAACAATGAGAATTTATCGATGAATCCTGAAACTCCTTTATGTATTGCTGGAGTAGGCAATATACATACAGGTAAAATGGACAAGATTGATTTGGAGGAAATTAATGAACTGATACGGGAGAACGTAGAGGCAGATAGTTTACTCGAAGACCTAGAGCCAGATTATCTTACTTTATTGGAGCTTTCTAATGACTTAAAAAAATTAAAGCCCTGGCAATATTTTAGGGATGATGAAGTCGTTGCCATTCACTTTGAAGATGTAGATTACAAAGTACTTGTTTCTGTTATGGGAGCTGGTGGTGAAGAATTTGGGTTAATGATTTTTGACATGGAACTTGGCTATGATAGCTTAGCGAAGATACTTTATGAGAAAAATATACCGAGTGATTTCTCCTATGGTTTAAATGCTTTAACTGTAAATTTTGTTGATAGAGAAGAGTTGGATACAGCAGATTATCTGCTCATTAAAGATTGTGGGCTGTCGTATAGAGGGAAGAAGAACTGGATTCAATTCCGTAGCTATTTGGAGGGAACGCATCCTGAAAGACCAAATTGTCTAGAGGTAGAGCTATTAATTGATGTTGTAAGTAGGATGATTAATATTACAGAAGCTCGGAAGGATGGCTGGGAATATCCACAGCTAGCTGCACATCAATATCCAACGTTTAAAGTGCAAATGGATGGTGAGTTACAAGAAATCTATATTTTGCAAATAAATATACCAAAGCCAACGTATGAGTGCTACACGGAAATTTCGATGTTTGAAAAAGCAAAATATGAGAAAAAGCCTAAAAGCGCGTTACAATTAGAATATGATTTATTTTACATGCCTTTTGGCGTAGAAATGGAAGAGACGAACCGCACTGTTTATCCGATTGCTGGTATGCTTGTTGAACGAGCAAGCAATTTGGTTATTGAACACGAATTGTTCTCTCTGCCTAAAACGCCACCAATTGCACAAGGCGTTTTATGGTCATTTTTACAAAGCTTAGAGGTAAGACCAAGTAAAATATTTGTTTCTAAAGAGTTAAGACCAATACTTCAACCACTAGCTAAAATTGTAGGGATTGAACTTGTAGAAAGTGAACTCCCTGGTATTCGAGAAGTGAAAGAGTTTATGAAAACCGTACCAATGGATTTATTTGAAAAATAGTGCATAACCAGACCACACATTTCTGTGACTTTAGCACAGCTAAATGTGTGGTTTTTATAGTTGTCGTCTTCGCTCAGCAGTCGATTCATCTAAATTAATTTTTTGATTCACACTTATTCCTAGGTCATGATGAGCAATCAGGTGAAACAAACAGAAAATTGAGTAGTATAATTAATACATAAACATACTCATTCAGTTGTTAAATGAGTACGTTTATTTTATTATGAATATATTCAAAAACTATATCATATAATTTAAACATACTTATTTTTATTTAAAATAACTATATTTAATTGCTGATGAATATAATCAAAAGCGAGGTACAAGATGAGAACATATAATTATGAACAATTAAAACAACTGATGATGCCGATGGAGACAGTGAACTTAATTGCAAAAATTAATGAATATAAAGGGAAACAGGAACTATATAAGCAACAAGCACCACAAATTTTAAATACGTTAAAAGATGTGGCTATTATTCAGTCGACAAAGGCATCTAATGCGATTGAAGGAATTGTTATTACAGATCAACGCTTAAAAAGTATCATGGAAAATGATATAAATCTTCAAGATCGTTCTGAGGGGGAAATTGTTGGTTACCGTGATGTTTTGCAATTAATTCATTCTTCATTTGACGCAATTCCTGTGAGAGAAAATGTGATTTTGCAGTTGCATAAAGAAATGTATAGATACATCGGTATTGAAGGTGGACGATGGAAAAATGTTGATAATGTCATTAGTGAGACGTTTTCGGATGGAACAAAACGGATTCGATTTGAGCCAGTATCAGCATTTGAGACGCCGACTGCTATGAAACAATTATGTGAAGAATTGCGTGAAAGAATGTCGAAGTCAGATATAGAACCACTTATTTTAATTAGTGTATTCATCTTAGACTTTTTATCTGTACATCCATTTAACGATGGGAATGGCCGCATGGCACGTTTGTTAACGTTACTGTTGTTATATCAATTTGGATTTGAAGTCGGCCGCTATATCAGTCTTGAGAAAATTATTGAAGACTCAAAAGAAGGTTATTATGAGACGTTAAGAAAATCCTCCATTGGCTGGCACGAAAATATAAATGATATTTTCCCTTGGGTGAATTATTTATTAGGCACATTTGTAGCAGCCTATAAAGATTTAGAAAGTCGTGTTGGAATTATTGAGTCGCAAAAGGGAAGTAAGAGCCAACGTATTCATACATTTATAGAAAAGAAATTAGGTTATTTCACAAAAGCAGATATCCGTAATGCCTGTCCTGATGTGAGTGAAGCAACAATTAATCGTGTATTAAATGAATTGAAGGAAAAGAAAATCATTACGCCTGAAGGATTAGGGCGTAATGCGAAGTGGAAGAAGATATAGCGGTATTATAATAAGCAATATTAAAAATGTTTATAAACAAATAACTTTCACAATGGCGTGTAGACTGGTATCAGTTAGCACGCCATTTTCTATTTTAAATAGACACTAAAAAGAAATATGAACATGGTTTAAGTCGAGTAGTTTCAACATTTGATTATCTACATAAAATTCCATGAAAAATAACAGATGGGGTGCTAAGCCAGCGACAGATTTTCGCAAATCTGTCGCACCACAGGCTATAAAGGCTTGATTCAACCGAATATTAGTGAGTTTGGTTTTGTACCACGTGTAGAACCTAAAATCAGGATTTGAATATGTTTATTAATAACTCAAATTCAAATATAAATATATTAAAAAGGACAATTACTCCTACAAATACTTCTACAATGATAAATAAGTTCTGTGTAGCAATATCTAGAATGAAGATTACTGTTAATAAAATTATTATTGCAATAAGTATTACTAAGTAACCTTTTTTTACTAAAAATCAGAAAATTCATCACTACATGGAGTTTGGTATTACAGATGATCCTTATAGGAAAGAAAAGAAGCCTAGTAAAAATTAGACTGCTGCATTTAATTAATCGATTCTCTCAACTTTGGCTTTGTTTTGGTACATTAATCTAAAAAAATCAACAATTGTAAAACTATAACTATTTATCGTGATATGATATTAGTACTATTATATTATGAGGTGATTAGGTGTTTTGTAATCAATGTGGACGTGAAAATCCCGAGGATAGTAAGTATTGTTCGGGGTGTGGTGGTTCTTTAGAAATTGATAATGGAACTAAGGAAGAAGAAAAAAATATCCCCGAAAAAAGAGGTTCAAAAAAGAAGTTAATTATTAGCATAATTATTGGGTTAATTTTAGTAATTGGCGGAATTGGAGCCTTTATTGTTTATCAGAAAAAGCAAGAAGAAAAAAGAGTTCAAGAGTATGTAGGAGAAATGGCGATTAACTCGTTTAACATGTACTTAGAAGTGGTAGAGAATGCAATGGTCATCGCTATGTACTCAAAAACTTGGAGTGAAGCGATTGATTATGGAAATGATTTTAATGTTGAATTAGCTAATTTAAAAGATGCATATAAGGAAAAAGGAGAGTTACAAGATTTAAAAGATGCTCAAACTGAAATTCAACAAAGCATGAAGTATTTACAAGACGTTCCAGAAGGATATGAAGAGACTTATGGTGTTTTGAAAGAAATGTATGGAGTATATGTTGAATTAGCTGACCAAGCCCAGTCACCAACAGGTTCACTGTTAACTTTTAACAACAAAACGAATGATTTATTTTCTAAATTTAACAGTCTTTTTGAAGAGTATTTAATTACAATGCCAGCAGATGTAAAAGAAGAATATGAAACATACGTTAAAAAACAAGAAAAAGAAAAAGAAAAAGAGAATGAAAAAGATGCAGATATGTAATGTAGAGGCTGGGACATAACTGGTCAAAACTTTAAAAGCGCGAGAAATCAAGTTTATAAATGTTGATTTCTCGCGCTTTTCTGATGTGAAATTTTTTTTATTTTGCTTTGAATATATACTTATGTCCCAGCCTCCTTGAATACTGATTCACTTGTGGAATATATGATTCTATTTAGTGTTTTAGTCATAGGATAATTTTATCAATAGTATTGATTTGAATTGTTTGGAAATATAAAATAAATATTAATTTGAGTCTTTGTTATTGATTTCCGTTTTTGGAATTTATCATGAAAATTTGGATTTTTCCAATGGATTCGTACAGAAGAGGAGCAAAAAAGAAATTTTAATGCAGTACATAATAAAGGAGTAGTTGATGATGATTAAGGTTAAGCATTTAGTAATAGGTTTAGAATTGAGTTTACTGCTATCAGGTTGTAATAGTAAAGAAGATGTTAAAGATAATACTGAAATCAGTGCTGAATCAGAAATTCAAGAATTAGAAACACTTTTGAAAGAAAAGAAATATGAAGACCTTTTAGTTAAAATGGAAACTTTACATTTACCAGAATCAGAAACTGATAAAATGAAAGCGACGGTCGGTACAAAATTTGTAGACCAATTAATAAAAGAAAAAAATATTGAATTTTTAGGCTCAAGATATAACAGAATGAGATTAATTGTCAGTCGTGATAATTGGAGTAAGATGGAAAAGTTTGTGGGGCAAGGTGAAAAAATAAAATTGGATGAAATGGAACAAGTGGTTAGAAGTAATGATTTTCAAAAGGTTCAGGAAATGTATGAGAATGAAAAATTACTCAAAGAAGATGATGAATATTCTGCCATGTATAATTATGCTCTATATTTACAAACAGACCAGAATTCTTACAAAGCATCAGGAGCTTTAGCGCTTGCTGTTGATCCTAACTACGAAGGAAGAATGAGAGATGAAATTGTAGCAGGTGTAACGAATACCTCATATAAGAATTCATTAACGTTCGGACCTATAACTATGGATGATTGGAAATATATAGAAAATGAGTATCGAGGAAATTTAGCCAATATGGAAAGAATAGCTATTGGAGAAAAAGAAAGAAAAGAGAGAATTGAAAGTGCTAGAGGTAAGAATCCTACACTTGGAATGACATACGATGAAGTAAAAGCATCACTATGGGGTGAACCTGTTGATGTTAATAGAACAGTAACACAATACGGAACTCATGAACAATGGGTTTATGGAAATGGTCAATATCTTTATTTTGATGATGGCGTTTTAACAAGTTTTCAAGATTAACTATCTTTTGACTTTTGTATACGGCAAATTTCCTGTCAACTCTAATCTTTATAAAAATGCATGATTTAAGTAATTATTTAAATAGCGAAGCAGTTTGGTCTAACATCTGCTTTTAAGGGAACACCTGTTATACAGGAAGTTCCCTCTTTGTTTTATAGGGTAGCAGAATATCAAAATAACATTTGTAAAAAGGTGTTTTAGGGTTTTGAGATTTTCCCAACCGATTCGAATAAAATATTGTATTCAACATTAAAAAGCAAAATGGCTACCTATCATGAATAAACACTATCACATGTATCAGGTGCTGGTTCATAGAAGCAATGATTTTTAAATTGACCAGTAAAAGGTTGACCGTACCATGTTGGAGGACAGGGTGCGTACGGATTGAAATACCAAAGTGCGTATTTTGCTGGATGATCTCGCCAATAATCCAGTGTCATTTTTGCTAACCTTTTTTCATTAGCTCGCGCCCTTTGGTAAAACATATTACCTTTTTGAACAGCTTCAAAAGAATAATTTCCTCCCTGTACTTGATAAATAACATCATTAATTGTTCGTAAATCTTTAAAATCTAAACAGTCTGCTACAAGACGATTCACAATGACATTGCCAACATATAGCATTCCTTGGTTTCCTTCACCTTCCGCTTCCGCTCTCATCATCCTTGCCACCAAGCCAACGTCAGCATCTATATATTTTACTCTTGGCATTTTTTCACCTCCAACATATAGTATGAAAAAAAGCCTTCATTCTTGAAAACTAAAATTATTCATTCGGAAAAAGTGATGATCTATAAGAAAAGGTTGAAAAGTCATTTCAAATTCTTTCGTGGAAATAGGGCAGGTTTATTAGTAGTTTTCTATATAGAAAATGCCACTAGCAGTTATGTGTAAGTAAAAAATCATGTGCTTTATAACACATGATTTTTTATATTCTTTGTTTATTTTTAAAAAAGGTACAAATATTTAAAATAACTCCTATAACGAACATAATGATTGCATTTAATGCAAGGATCACCACCATAAATCCTCCTGCAAAAGCAATTCCTTCTCTTGTGTTATCTGGTTCAAAGGCTTTAGCATAACTGACCCCTAAATATACAAAGCTACCGACTATTACCGGAATTAAAAGTGCCATCCCGATTGCAGATACCCATAAAGGGATCTTCTTAGTTTTGTATAAATATGTTGCTAAATAATCACAAATTACAATAGATAGTAATAAAACGATCCAAACGATAGCATCTCCGTTCATACTATACCGCCCCTTTGATTATAGGGTATATAAATTTGTAAATTTTATCAATTAAAAAATTTTTAACCTTTGCATTGTTCTTCCTAAGATATGGTATGGAAAAAATCCTACATTCTTGCCACTAAAAATTTTTTTATGTAACACAATCAAAAAACACGCTATCTATGCTGTTAGCGAAACAGTAAGATGGCGTGTTTGTTTAAACTTGTTTCAGTGGATGTTTGGACACCCGCTGAAATAAGTTAAAAATTCTTTTTGAAGTACGGTGTTTTTTTCATTACGATACATACTGGAATCGCGATAATTAAACCGACAACGTTTTGGATTACGTCTCCTGGAATTGATGCCATAGGGGCAACCCAGCTTTTGAACATAATCGCTTGCCCGATATAGTAGACCCCAATCATCACGGGCATTGAAACAACTGCTGCTAATATGTTTAATCTAACGTCTTCGCCTTTATGTCCTTTAGACCAAGCGATTTTACCAACGATGGCACCTTGTAGTGCGCGGGAGATTATTGTGGTTGGCGCCCAAATTAACCAACCACCTACGATATCGAATAAGCCCATTCCGATTGCTCCAGCAAGTGCCCCTTTTTTAGGACCAAATAAAATAGACGTGATCAAAAGCATGGCTGTTCCTAAGTGAATAAGTCCACCTTGCCCGAATGGTAGTTTAAAATTGATGAACATTGTCGCGACGAAAACAAGTGCTGCAAGAATTGATGTAATGACTAAATCAAATGTTTTCGTGCGTGGTTTTGTATAGGATTGACCTTGTATATTTTGCATCTGCATATCCTCACTATGATGAATTTTTCGATAATTTTAACTTTAGCAAAGGACTGACTATCGTAAAAGTGCCAATTTGATAAAAATATTAAAGGTCAGTTTGTTTTTCTATAAGTGAGTGCATTTTCGCATCTTTGTAATTATGATACGATGAAGAGAATATAAGTAGGATTAGTTAGGTGGAGAGTATGATGAAAAAAGTTGCTGTAATTCAGGATATGTCATCCTTTGGCAAGTGCTCGTTAACGGCTGCGATGCCTGTGCTGTCAGTGATGGGTGTTCAGGCGGTGCCATTACCTACTGCAATTTTAACGGCGCAAACGGGGTATTCGAGTTTTTATTGTGAGGATTTAACATCAAAGATGGATCATTTTGTGGATGAGTGGAGCAAACTTGGCGCGACCTTTGATGGCATACACACAGGCTTTGTGACAGGGAAGGAGCAAATCGATAACATCTTTCGATTTTTAAACGTCTTTCACTCGAGTGAAACGACGTTGCTTGTCGATCCGGTCATGGGTGATTTGGGCGAGGTTTATAAAATGTATACAGGCGAGTTGCTTGATCGTATGAAAGAGCTAGTGAAGAGTGCGGACATTATTACACCAAATATTACAGAATGCTGCTTGCTTACAGGTTTGTCGTACGAGAAGTTACAGAGTTACCAAGACGATTCAGATTATATAAAGGCGTTAGAGGAAGCGGGTCATCAACTGCAGCAGACAACTGGTTCAAACGTCATTATTACTGGTTTAAATCCGCCGCCAGCAGACGTGAACAAGCGCTCTGTAGGCAATATGTATGTCGATGCACATCGTTCATTTTCTAGCATTCGAGAATACAACGGCGAGAGCTATTCAGGCACAGGAGATTTGTTTGCATCAGTCATTATGGGTGGCATGATGCGTGGGCAGGATTTAGTTGAATCGATGAAGCTTGCGGAGGCGTTTTTAGCCGCTTCGATTGAAGCTACGTCAAAGGAGCAAATTCCGCGCGAAGCAGGCGTGAACTTTGAAAAGTTTTTACGAATGCTACTTTAGAAATCTTAGACGTTTTATAATATTTTTGGGTATTCATCCCTTTATTGAAGGGCACCAGCTGTACAGCACGCCTTCTACTCAACTAGGGATGGATTTTTTGTGAAAAGGAAATAATGAAAATCATGAATTGGGGAGGTGTATAATGGATTCAATTAGATATTACGTAGTGCAAGTAGATGATCGCTATTACCAGGGAGAAATAGACCTTCATACATTCACAGATGATGAAGAACAAGCCTTTGCGTTTACGGATATTGTAGCTGCAAACCAATTGGCTAATAAGGTCAATGGAATCGTCCTGACAAGAGAAGTCAGTTATAAGGAGCTAGAAGACTTTTCAGCACAATATCTGGTTGAGTACGAAGCGTTGCCAAAAGAAGAGCGTGATGCTATAGAATCATTTTGTAGGGATCTTAGTATAGGAATGTTTGAATAAATGCCGAATCGAATCTTTTCGGTTCTTTTTTATGCTGTTTGCGGCTGGACTTAAGTATTCTATACCTCTAAATCATGTACTTTAACAATTTGTTTAATGAAATAGTGAATTGCCCGTAGCCACGATTTCTGTTGCGGGCATTATTTGTAATATTAAGTGTGAATTGTACGTGTAGCACTTATATGAGGTGAGGAAATTGAAACTTCTTGATGAACTTGTAGATGCATTTTTATATGGAAATGATAATGAAATGTCGTATGTGTTAAATCGTCGAACGGGTAAAATTCTTTTGGATGCGTCCGAGGCTTTAACTGGCGAGCCTGAGATTGATTGGGCTGATGAAGAGGTGGCTGCGGATTTAGCGATGATTCCAAGCGTTTCATCGTCTGAAATGTATGATGTCATGGTCAGTTTTTCTAAAAAGCAACCAGATTCGATTTCGATTCATTTAATCAACGTACTTAACGGAAACAAGCCTTTTCGATTTTTTAAGGAAAAAATTAATGAACTAGGCATTGAAAATCTTTGGTACGAATTTGAACAGAATTATGCTAAGAGAAAAATGACAGAGTGGCTAGAAGAGTTTTGCAAAATTGAAGTTAGCTAATTAATAAAGTAACTTGAAAATTTTAAACTGCATAAAACGTTAGAGAAAAATCTATTGCCGCTTCACACAAAGCTAAAGTGTACCCTATAAGTTAGACACTTTGAAAAAAGTCTATTCTATAGGGTACTTTTGTTTATAATGAGAAAAAAGAGAAATCATTTTAAAAGCGTATCAACTTGTGATGGAAATAGGACTAGGGCAATCTATGTCATATCGTGGAAACTGTTGAGATAACGCCCCTCAAGAATCCTTCTTTGGTCACTTTAAAGATAAAACCAATCTGAAAGCGTGCGAAAAATTAGAAGAAGTAAAACGAGAAGTGAAAAGTTATATGATGAATTACAACCATTATCGAGGGTAATGGAACTTGAAAAAGCTGCCGCCTGCAAAATACAGGCAGCAGCTTCAAAAAGGTTGCCTAGCTTTTTTTCAAAGTGTCCTTTACAAAGGGTACACTTTAGGCTATGAAGGATTTTTTATTAATTTCGTTTTTATAAACGAACAATAATGCATTAATTTATTTGTAATCCAAAGCGCTATTAGCACAATAATTGCCGCAATACCATGGCGTACAAATGGTGATAATTCAGATAGTGGGTAAGGGTTGGTTACTGGATTTAATGGTCCGGGTTTAGAAATTGACATCAAAATATATATGATCCCATGTTCTGTTATCACAAGAGATAATACAGTTATGATAAAAAAGATTATTACTTTTATTATCTTCATTTTCCCATCATTGCTCTCCTTTCTTTATTTTTTTGATTATGTTAATACCATATCATCAGTTATAAAAGTTTCAAAATCAACTTTTGTAAACAATTGCGAAAATTTTGATAAAAATAAAAATGTGGAATTTGTAATTATAATTAGGGAGTTTTACTAAGAGTTGCTAGAACCTTACTTAAGGTGTTTTAAGGGGATAAACTTATAGAACTTTTAATTAGACGTCAATGGAGATAGTTATTTCTATATTTAACAATGTGATAAAAACCTTTGAAGGCATTAAACTTTCAAAGGCTTTTCTAAACGCTTATTTAATTTAGACATGTGAATAAACATTTGCTTAGATTTTAGAAAATACAAGTAGAATTATTATTCGTCTCAAAGTATATATGAAAATGCTTACTGCAATTTGGATTGAAAAGAGTATTACAATGCTTACAGTTTGTGCTATTCATATACTCATTAATAGTTAAATCTTTTTTACATACGCCACAGAATATTGCCTGTTCATCAAAATCCTCTTTCTTCCATTGCTGAATTTGATGATTTGAATTTTCCTCATGACATTTATAGCAAGGATAATACTCTCCACAACATTTAAATTTAATAGAAATAGTATCTTGCTTATTAGAATAGTGTTTACATCTTCCTTGATCATCAATAACATTTCCTAGAATGTTCATATTTTAAACCTCTTTCCATAAATGAAATCTACTTAAATATTTATTGAACTATGAAGTGTAAGTTCTTAAGAAACGTTCAATGTAAATATATAAATACAAGCATATAGACATTAATAACATTCCGAAGCTTATTACGAATAAACCCATTCCCCACCAACCACCTATAATAAACGACATGAGAACACTGATCCCCAAAAAAATAAGTGTTATTTTGGCAGCTTTTCTTTTATTTTTAACGATTAACATACTTATCAAGAATACAATTACATTAGCAAGAAAACCTATTGCAATTGGAATTAGAATACCTTTATCCATTTTTCTCCCAGCCCTTTCTTTTCTTAGTTTAGTAAGTTATAACCTAATTCATCTACACAAATATAAATCAATCACTCACAGGTCCACTAAAGATTAGCGTTAGGGGGGCAGCATTTAGCTCTACTTTACCGTCATCACCTTTGAAAAAAAGAGTACATTTTTATCATTAAAGTTTATGTATAGCTGATAATCGAGATTGCCATTTTTTATTTCATCGAAAGTTACAACGTCTAAGCTTGGTGGTATGTTCTAAATTAACTTTTGCATTGTTTTTTCTTTAATTTGAACAAGCGACAAAAAGAAAACCTCCAATTTTCAACAACGCTTATATTAAAACTTCGCTAGATGCAATTAATCTATTATATTGCTCTGCCATTATTCTAAAATGATGCTTTTCGTGGATGGCAAGTAGCTGGATAGATTGAATAAGGTTAGGATAGTGAGCAAGAGGATCTGGAAAGACAATATGTCCGGCAATAACCTCCTCAATATTTTTTACTAATTCTTGCATTGCGCTCGTTTCATTCACTAGTAATTGTTCTATTTCGTCGCTACTTAGCGTAAAACGTATTTTGGAAGGGGGCACTAATATTCCTGGAGCTCTCATGCCTCGTCCATTTTTGTTTTTATATTCCTCGTAAACATCATGTATTTCAGTGGCGAATGGCTTATTTCTTCGCATTTTCGCGTAAGGGGTTAGTAGTAAGGAAAACTTTGTTGCTGTTTTCAGCATTTTTAGGATGAGATAAAGGTGATAGAAATGTTCACCGATAGACCATTTTCCTTCTTTCTCACGATGCCATAGTTGTTCCTGAGAGAGTGAATGGATGTGAGATATGTAGTGAGTTCGCTGCTCCTGTAATGTTTGAAAATGATGTGCCATACTGTTAGATTTCATATTTTTCATCCTCCTTCATGCTGTTATTTCCATTTTAGGGAACTATCTTGTGAAAGTACATAAAACACTATTGGTAATTGTCGATAAAAATGAAAAGTATCGTAGGAGGGGTAAGAATGAATAGTAGACTATTAACAGCTGTAGATGCTGAAGCCTATCGGAATTTAAGATTAGAAGGGCTACAAAATAATCCGGAGGCATTTGGTTCTAGCTTTGAGGAGGAAAAGGATTATCCAATTGAGCTGTTTACCGACAGATTTGAATCACAGGGTTCTTATACGTTAGGGGTATTTGATCATGAAGAATTAGTGGGCGTTGCGACTTTAGTGCAGGAAAGTAAGCTTAAGTTAAAGCATAAAGCGAATATTTTTGCTGTTTATGTTTCTCCGAAAAAGCGTGGGCTGGGCATTGGTAAGCATTTAATGATTGATGTAATTAACAAAGCGAGGGAGTTAAAGGGAGTTGAACAGCTTACTCTAACGGTTGTGTCAACGAATGCTTCAGCAAAAGGACTGTATTCTTCTTTAGGGTTTGAGGTTTTTGGAACGGAGAAAAGGGCAATGAAAATAGGTCAGGAATATTTTGATGAGGATTATATGGTTTTATTTCTTTAACCTATTTCAGTGGATGTCACGGAATTATCCCGAGTCATAATTAATTGATAAAACTCCAAATATGAAGTGACCCCTAAAAGTTAGACACGGTTATTTCATTAGGCAGCTTGGGTAAAACGAGTTCGGTATTGCACCGGACTCGTTTTTAATTTTGCC
>NZ_JBNNTW010000024.1:0-34923 GCF_050279145.1 Lysinibacillus sp. NPDC094177
ATTTTTTTATGAAAAAAATTTAAAGCCGGTGAATTTTACTGATCGTAAAATTTCACCGGCTTTTTAGTTTAGAGATGGGTTTTGTCCCAGCCTCTCTAAAATTAATATTTCATGTATTCTATAAATCTTTGGAATGCATGTGTTTTGGGTTCGTCTGTTTCAATTACATAAATACCATAAGTAACATCTTTAAAACTATGTCCCAAACGTTTTTTAATCTCATAATGAGAAGCACCGCTATTGTGATACATAGTAGCGTGAGTACGGCGGAAACCATGCGGACTTAATCTTTTAAAGTTATATTTTTCTTGAATTTCATCACACCAATCCCATGCTTTAGAAGGGTGACAGATAGAATTCTGAGCATTAGGGAAAATTAAGTCATCATCATCGATTTCTCCATAAACATCCATTTGTAGCTTTCGCCATTCTTTTAGAATATTTAAAGTCTTATCATCAATTATAAGGATTCGTAAATCAGATGTTTTAGTATCGGTAATGATTAACTGACCATTTTCATTGTATGAAACAGCGTTATTAACTGTAATCTCATTTTTTTCAAAGTTGACATCACACCAAGATAAAGCAAATCCTTCTGCACGACGAATACCCGTATAAGACATTACTCGTAAATAAGCATACTTTTTTAGAGATTCCTTTTTAGCTGCTTCAAGAAACTCAATTAACTCCTCACGTGAATAATGGCTTAAACGTTTCCCATGATTTTTCTCTATGATATCAGTTAATTTCATAGGATTAGATTGAAGAATTCCTAACTTAATCGCGTAATCAAATACACAAGCAGAATAATGTTGGATTTTTTCATGGTATTCAATTTTCCCATACCATTCTGTAGCTGCATTCTCACAAATATTAAAGCTAATGTCTTTAATTTTAATGTGACCTAAGAGTGGGAGTATATGATCCCGAAAAATTTGAGTTGTTTTATTATAGGTAGAGGCTTTTACTTTAACTTTGTATGAGCTTAACCACTTTTTATAAACGTCCTCATACTTTTGAGTAGAAGTAGAAATACCACCATCTATTGCATTTGCCTTCATTTGAGTATATGCACTTTTTGCTGCAGTACGTGTTTTAAAGCCTCTACGAGTAGTTTCAATTCGTTTACGTGTCGATTTATTAATACCTAAATAGATTTTGAACATATATAATGTTTTTCCATCTTTATTTTTATATTCTTTGATTGCTTTGAATTTATCTTTTTCTTTCATGTTATCCTCCGATTTTATAACTGTTTTTTTCAATGAATTTATCTAGTTCTTCTTTAGTGACACGTTTAGTTCCATCAAGTTCAAAGACTTTTAGACCTTCATAACGAAATTTTTGGAATGTATTAAATGAAACATTTAAGTATTCTGCAGCTTCTTTTAATGTGAAAACTTTCTTATTTTGCTGTGTTAATGTGGCTCTAATTTCAATTAAAAGACTCTCTTTAAATTGATCTAAATATGATACTAATTTTTGTTCATCCACGGTGAAATATCTCCTTTTGCTATTAGTGGAAACATTTTAGCCGGTAAATTTTAATATTTTAAGAGAAGATAATTAAAAATTAAATTTAAATCATTTACTTAAATTCGCTTTTATATAAATTGTAGTAATAATTCTGAAAACTGTAAGGTGAAAATCTACGTGCAATATTACGCAAATAACTAATTATTATCAGGTTATATTCATTCAAGTAATAATAATGAAAGAAAGATAAACATAAATTAAGCAGCTCTACTTTACTGATTGTCACGTAAAGCATTTTTTAACGTAGTATGAGTTTTACTAAGTTATTTTCTATTTACACAGTTAATGTATCAGTATAGAATATAAAGGTAATTTAATTTTTAAAAAATAACTGCATAATTTAAAAGGGAAAACCCCAACATCTATGGCAACGCCACGTGCGCATGTCTAATTTGTTGGGGTTTTTTATTGTTTTATATGGGATTGGAGATCAATATGAATAATAAAAATCTTAAAAGAAGTGTAATTAAAGAAGAATTGGTGTTAATCACTAAACATCGGGATGAAGCTGCTATTTTGAATCAATTTTTGTATTGGACACCGAAAATTAGGGATTCTGAAAAATTCATTGAGGAAGAAAAAAATGGTCAAGAAACTGCTAATTTTGGCTGGATCTATAAAAAAGCGGATGACGTGAAAGACGAATTAATGATGGTAGATACGAATGTAAAAACGGTACGTAAATACTTAAATAGCTTAGTGGAAAAAGGTTATTTATTGCGTCGAAGAAATCCATTCCACAAATATGATAACACATATCAATATCGAATTAATTTGAAGCATCTAGTGTTTGAGCTAAACGCTCTGGGACATGAACTTGAAGGGTTTGAGGAGTTTTCAAAAAATAATAATGCAATTAAAAAGATTTCATTTGTCACACAAGATGAAGAAGGTTTAGAAGCAGAACACTTAGGAAATACAGAAATGACAAAAATGCAGTTTGAAGATGACATTTTGGATGTAGGAGAAGAACTAAGCCATTTTGGTACGTCCAAAATGACTTTAGCAATACCAGATATTAATACAAAGATTATTAATAAAGAATACAATTCAAATAAAGAAGGAAATAAAGAAACTGCTTCATTGGTTGATAGTATTGCTTTTAACCAAATTAAACAGTTGTATTTAAAGCTGAGTAAAGAAAAGTTCTTAAAACGCAATGACGAACAGCACATTACAGACCTATTAACATCAGATATAGAGGTAGATATGATAGTTGAGCTAATGAATCAGTGTTATACCCAAGTACAAAAAATCAAGAATCATAAAGGGATTTGGTCGTTTAATTATTTTAAAAAGTTCATCGTAGAGGCATTAAAGCAACAAAATGATCAAGCTAAAACAATTCAAATAACCTTGAAAAATGAAACCTTGGATTTTATTGGTGACACAGTAGCGGATTTCTAATTACAAACAACTTATAAGGAGAGTTAACATGAAGAAAATAGATTTAAACTTATTGCCAGAAGCATTAGTAAAACGTTTATCTGAACGAGGAATAAATGTATTTGAGTTTGAGGAAATCCCAAAAGGAAAGCTATTAGAGGATGGTTCTGAAATTTTAAATAAGATTTCTGATCAATGTCCTTTTGAGCAATGTGACGGTAGTGGCCAACTTTGGTTGAAGAAGACTGATGGTTCAGAGGTTGCTAGATATTGTGACTGTGCTGTAAATCTTAAAATTCAACGTTTAATTAAGTCAGCCAAGGTACCACTAGACTTTCAAAAAGTAACAATTAATTCGTTTGATATCAATATTTATAAGCAAGATTATGATAAGAATCTTGCTGCAGTAGCAAAGCGCGCTTCGAGTAATTACGTAAACAATTTTGAGTCCTTAAAATCTGAAGGAAAAGGTATTTATTTATATAGCGAAACGAAAGGTAGCGGCAAAACTAGGCTTGCTATAAGCATCTTAAATGCATTAATTAAGAAATATAAGGTTGAAGGCTTTTACATAACGTCTATAAACTTATTTGACGAGTTAAGAGCATCCTTTGACATTGGAAATACACAAAAAGTACTTAACAAATTTTTAAGCATTCCTGTTTTGATTCTTGACGATTTGGGTGTGGAAAAATTTTCTGAATGGACAGAAAGTACTTTTACACAAATTCTAGATTCACGTATGAATCAGAAATTTGTAACGATTATTACATCGAATTTAACGCAAGAAGCACTTGATTCAATTTATGTAGGTGGGCGTGTAGCGAGCCGCGTGAAAAAGATGACAGTGCCTATCCAGATGCCATCTGAGGATGTGAGGGCAAATCTGGCGAAAAAGGAGAATGAACGAGCTTTAAAAGAGTTATTAAAGCTATGTTAAAGAATAATGTTGATTTTATGACAAAGAAAAGGGACTCTTTTAATTGGAGTTCCTCTGTGTGAAACCTCTTCTATGAACACCTAAAGGCAAACTTCACCTAAATTTTTTCAAGAATTGACTTAACAAAATCAGTTTTTTCATCTGCGTATTTGTGTTTGTCATTTTTATTTAAACTTGATAGTTTAAGTTTAAGCTGTTGAAATTTACTTCTTGCTTGTACTTTAATTCTCAAATAATCTCTGAAATTTAACTGTTCGAGTAAATACTTATTGTCTCTTTGGTACATATGGATTTGATTTGTTCTTGGTTCTCCTTTATTAAAGTAGTGCCTTTCAGGCGATACATTTGTTCCCCTATATGAGTAACCGGGTCCTTCCAATGCTGTTACACATTTTTCTCCATCAAGAAAATTATCTATTTCAATTGCAATATCAATAATTGGCTTAGCACTTAAACCCAATACTGTCGTACTGCCAATATGGTGTATGTTCACTATGTATTGACCAATAACACCTACTATCTGTTACTTTTCTGTTTCAAATTCTTTTGACCACTCAGTAGACCAAGGGACTAAAAAACTTCCCCTCTTGGTAATCCAAGCATTTACTCATCCCACCTTTTAATTTTGATGTTCATTTGGTTAATTTCGGTAATCTAATTTTATCATAGGTCTCATAAGTAGAGAACAGACAGCTCTCAACAACCATCTTATTTACAGTAGTGTCGTTATTACGGTGCATAATTTGGTCTAGAAATTGAAACCAACTCAGATAATGGTCAAGGTACTTTGTAGCCACACCATTAAACCGATTTAACCAGTAGTATATTAGTTAATGAGAAAAGTTATGAAGAATTTGAGAATTAAATCGAGTGGAAAATTAAAAAACAGTATGCTACACTTGATTTAACCTAGTTTTAACAGAAATGAATATTTATCAAATGACCTCCTAATAAAAACGCGCCAACAGTTTCAATTAGGGGGTCATTTTCATTTATGGAAAAAATAAAAACGCATCTTCATTTTATTTTTTTAAATGGAACAGTACATTCATGTGATAAATATAAATAGCCCAATATTATTTTATAAGAGGTGGTGTTTTCAATGGAAAAAGAAAAGAATGTAAAAAACATTGAGGACGAGCAGATAGCTGAATTTGTTAATGAAATAGACGAGAAAATTATGTCTGTTATTTACCGATTATACGATAAGACTTTGGAAGATTTTAGATATATAAAGTACAAAGTAATACTGTATTTAAATTCATCTACTAATTTTAAAAGCTGTATACAAAAACCTTAGTTTCCTGTTTAATACGGAAACTAAGGTTTTTCTAATGAAAAATTATCTTTAGATGTAGATGTAGATGTAGATAACCCCCAAAAATACAGAATGAAACTTATAAGTTCCTCAAAGCGGAAGATGGAGGGTAGGGTTTATGTACCGAGATAAAATAAGATTTAAAATAAGTTAACGCATAGTTAGTAATATATAATTTGTGCGAAAATAATAGCTTCCATTTGTTCAGTAGTCTATTACAAGTAAAAAGGGTTTGGGTTAATTATGATAAAATAGTAACATAAATTGTAGTTAGTTAAATTTTATATATAGGTTTTAACCAGAGTATTGTGATAAGGAGTAAAGAAATGACAGCTATCGAAATACTATCATGGCCTTTTATACAAGAAAGCATTAATCAAATCAACAACAAAGAGCAGTATTTAAATTATCCAGTCATTTATGTTTTAAACGGCAACAAAGAAGCTTATATTGGTGAAACTGTTTATTTTAAAAATCGCATGAAAGCTCATTTAAAAGCACGTAAAAATATTAACCAAGTAAACTTGATTAAGCATGAACAGTTTAATCGTTCAGCAACGTTTCATCTTGAGACTAAGCTGATTAACTACTTCCTAGGTGATGAAAAATATACGCTTCAAAATAAAAGTAAAACGGCTAGCGATTTTACTCACAACTACTACAACAAACCTTACTACGATCAACAACTATTTAAAGAACTTTGGCAAAAGCTATATGAACAAAAGCTTGTCGACAATGAGTTGCATGTGATTGAAAACAAAGATATTTTTAAATTATCTCCATTCAAAGAATTATCTTTAGAACAACTTGATTTAAAAGATAAAGTACTCGAATTTTGTGAGAAACGAGTAACTCAAAACTCAAGTGAGTTTGGAAGTCTATTAGTCATTGAAGGTGAAGCAGGCGTTGGTAAAAGCGTTGTGTTAAGTTCTATTTTCAACACCATTCAAGAAAGAGTAGAAGAAGCATCTTCAAATTTATATCGTACAGAAAATTATTTAGCTGTAAACCATGAGGAAATGTTTAAAACGTATAAAAACATAGCTAAACAGGTGAAACATTTAAAAGGGAACAATTTTGCAAAGCCTACATCTTTGATTAATATGTTGCAAAAAAAGGGAAAAAAGGCTGATATCATTTTCGTTGATGAAGCGCATTTACTGTTAACAAAAACAGATACTTATAATAGCTTCCATGGCAATAATCATTTAGAGGAGCTATTAAAGCTAGCGAAAGTAGTTGTCATCATTTATGACCAAGATCAAGTATTGAAACTGAAGAGCCTATGGGGAGCAGCGACATTAGAAGGGCTAAAGAAATTAAGCACTTTTCACGAAGAATACCAGCTAACAAACCAATTCCGTATGCAAGCAAATGATGACGTAATCAATTGGATAAACGAATTCAAGCGAAAAAAATTATTGCCGCTTCCTAAAGATAAAAACTATGAATTTAAAGTATTTGAATCTTTGAAGGACATGCATGATGAAATTAAAGTCAAAAATACACAGCACGGTTTAAGTCGTATTGTATCAACGTTTGATTACTTACATAAAAAAGATGGTGGGACCTACTACGTGAAAGAATCAAATGGTGAATACCAACTACCATGGAATACAACAAGTACAAAATATACGTGGGCTGAAAAAGCTGAAACCGTTCATGAGGCTGGTTCAATATATACAATACAAGGCTTTGATTTAAAATATGTTGGGGTCGTGCTTGGGCCTTCTGTTCAGTATGACGATACTAAAGATGAAATCATTATTGATACGAGTAAGTATATGGACAAAGGTGCGTATACAGGTATGGATGGAATTGAAAATGTAAATGAAGCAAAGGAAAAAATCGTCCTAAACTCAATAAATATATTGATGAAGCGTGGAATTAAGGGGCTGTTCATTTATGCAAGTGATGAAGCATTACGTAATAAACTTTTAGAATATCAAAAAGAAGGTGAATAGGATGAGTGAGTTAGAACAACTACGAGAAAATATTTTGCAATTCCGAGACCAACGTAACTGGCAGAAATTTCATAATCCTAAGGATCTAGCACTCTCCTTATCGCTTGAAGCGAGTGAATTATTAGAGCTATTTCAATGGAAAACGAGTGAAGAATCAGTTGAAAAGAACTTAGATAAGATGAAGGATGAGCTAGCGGATGTTTTAATTTATGCTATATTATTTGCGAATGAGTTGAATATGGACTTAGTAAATATAATAAATAATAAATAATAAACTTCAAAAAAATAATGAAAAATATCCTACTGAAAAGTTTACTGGAAAAAATACTAAATACAATGAGATTTAAATTTATAAAACAAATATAAATGGCAATTTAAAAACCTTAGTTTTCGTTTAAATACGAGAAACTAAGGTTTTTCTTATGGAAAATTATCTGATATAGGGAAGTAACAGTACATATAGTCCCTTTTTTTGTTCCTCTGATAAATTTTTAATTATATTAAATAATTCATCATCTATATTTTCACTTTGTAGAGATTTTTCTTGTGGAATCTTAATAGTCGTATCAACTTTGTTTTCCAATAATAAAAAGAATGAGCTAAGCGTTAGTCCAAATTGCTCGCAAATTTCACTTAACAGTGTAAAATTCGCTTCCTGAATACCGCTTTCTATTCGTGAGATAGATGCTTGAGAAATATCTAATTTTTGAGCAAAATCGCTCATACTTAAATTATTTTCTTTGCGTAACGAACGTATTAACTGTCCTATTTGCAAGTTATTCATATATCTTATTTCAACTCCACTTTTTATCGTTTAATTAATCGTACAGTTATTGTATTTTACAATCAATAGAAAATAAATTATACTTAAAACGTAAATATACATAATAAGTAAAAGGAGGGGTTGAACGTTATAGGAAACTTCGAATCAGCACTTATTTTATTAATAGATGAAAGGATTGATGTACTTTATCATAATAAAGTGTTTAGGAATAACCAAAATGAAATGGTTAAAGATGTTGAACAGAAATTATTTAAAACTCTTTCAGGCATATGTGAAATAGAAGTTAAAGAGATTTCTGAGTCGATACAGAAATCAATTCTTAATTATCAGCACCTATTATTTCAAGATATATATAAGCAAGGCTTTTTAGATGGGATTGTACTCAGAGAAAAAATACCAGGGAGGTCGATAAACGATGAAAGCACTTTTTAAAGGTCAACTCACGATGGATGTATACAAAATTGTAGAGAGCTTAGAGGATGAAGTGGCTACACGAAATTTAGCACATGAAGATATTACATCTGAATTGTTTAAAGAACTAGGGACATTAGTCGAAGCAAAAGGCTATCGGGTTCCTTACGTAGGGATAAATTTAGAATATGAAGGTGTGCCTACTAAACAATATGAATCAATAGTAAACATGGCTATTAATGAAGCAAAACATCGTGAAGTATATATTCGTGGAAAAGGAGAGGTAACACACATAATTTTTTAATTTATAGCATTTAATAATGCAGTTTTTTAGGGTTCAAAATTACTTCTAAAAACTGCTTTTTTTATATTTATAATTTCAATATTGAAAACCTTGTATTGTAAGAGGTAACTTAGATGAATAAAGACAACATAGAAATCGGAAAATTAAAAATATTATTCCCCGAAGTAATGCGTTAAAAAAGTATAGTGATTAAGAAGAAGTGCTTTTTCATGAGTTTTTAAAAACTTTAAGTGTCAAACAACTGTATACATTTGTAGAGGTCTTTGAAATTCTAAACCATTTGAGAGAGCATAAATATAAAATAATTTATTTTGAACATTTTACATCTGTGCGCTTATAATTAAAATAAGCGAACGGATGTTTTAATTTAGGGGGATATTGATGAATACTAAAAGAAAAATAAAAAAGAGAATAAATGTGTTATCAGAGTTGGAAAGACTAGATAATAACGCTTCAAAATTATTATTTATCCATTATTCATGTGAGAGCTTTTATGATTTAAAAGAATCAGGTCGCTCTGCTCGCATAACATCTATTGCCGTAAGATATTTTGATACAGGGCAATCTGTAAGTTTTTCAATTCATATGACTGCGGAAAAAGAAAAGAAATTAAATAGTATTGAATCTCACTATGATGAAATAGAAAAACTTATGTTAGAAGATTTCTTTAAATTTGTAAGCGCTCATGAAAACTATTATTGGATTCATTGGAATATGAGAGATATAGGGTATGGTTTCCCAGCAATAAATCACCGTTTTCAAGTTTTAGGTGGAGAACCTAAAGTAATAGCGGATGACAAGAAGTTTGATTTAGCAGATAAATTAAAAGTAATTTATGGAGACAAATATATAGAACATCCGAGGTTTGAAAAATTAATTGATAAAAATTCAATATCAAAAAAAGATTTTTTAAATGGTGCAGAGGAAGCAAAAGCCTTTGAAGATAAAGAATATATTAAGTTACATCATTCTACTTTAAGAAAGGTAAATGTAATGCATGATATCTTTGAAAAAGTACTTGATAAAAATTTAAAAACAAATTCGAGAAAAAAGGATATTTATGGTCTTTCTCCTCAAGGATTATTTGAATTATTGAAAGAAAATTGGGTATTCAATGTAGTTTTATTATTTTTAGGTGGTATAGCTTCATGGATTGTTACAGAGTTATTGAGCCGTTAAGGAGAGTAATAAATGAATTTAGGTATTAATGTTACCTTGGAAAAATTAATAAACATTTTTGAAACAATCGCAAACAATTATAAAATAAAACCTCCTAAATTTGATAGTGTAATTAAAGTAATATTAATTTTCGCTGTAGTATACTGCTTAATAACAAGTAATTTCTTATGGGGGATATTTTTCGCCTTTTTATATTTTTCACTAATTGCTGCGGTAGAGCTGGGTAAAAGTGTTAAATCGAAAAGAGAATTCCTAACCAATCCTAAGCCCCCTAATAATGAGAATGATGAAGAAAAGGCAGCATTGAAGTTTTTTGAGAAACATAAGCTTGCTGGAGGGAATCATGCAGTAGCGGAATTATATACAAACAATAATTTAGTTAATACATATTATGCTAGTAGTAAATTACATTTAGGTGCAAAAGTAAATAATAAAGAAGCAGACCAACAATTAATAAATGAGTTTTCAAAGAACTTTACCATCCTTGCAAAAGAAGATACTGTTGTTTGTGCAGAAAATAATTATGATAACTTTTATAGCCCACTGGTTATTTTATATAAAGACTTAACATTTATTAATATCTGTAATACAAATCGACTTCAAGAATTTAAGGATAAAGGATATACGATTGAGAAAGATATTAATTATCAAAACTATATCGAATACTCATTTGAGCGTGATCGCAATAATTGTACGGAAAAGAAAATTATCCATCAAATTTTAAATGAATTCCGAGAAAATATAGATTTATTAAAGAACTATGATTTAGTGCTATACACTGAATATGCACCTTGTTCGTCCTGTTTAGGATTATTGCAATTAGAAATCGATAAGTTCAATTCAATAGAAGTTTATTATGATGATGTGATCTTTACATTTTCTGAAGAGAGATTAGACAAAAACGAAAATGCTTATAAGAATTTTAAAGACTTAAAAGATAGTATAATTAAAAGAAAATCTAAAAATAATAACAATAAAAAAAATGAAGCCACCCTGAAGTTAATTGAGGGGAAAACTAAATAATTATTATGGAGCGATACAATGTAATCTGGGAATTATAAGAAATTAAAAAGTAATACTTCACCAGCTTGTGAAAGGAGTAAACAAACTTGGATGTAGTTTTAAAAACAGATAGAGCGGTTTTTAATTATCGTGGAGCAGGAATTTGGATAAATAATGAGCATGTTCTTTTACATAAGTTTGTAAATGATGTTTTTGGACACTTCCAGGGGGCAGAGTTACAATTACCCAAGAATCGAAAGAAAGTAAAATGCAAATGAATTAGGCATTAAACATCCTACATTATATATAGGATAAATATAGGAATGGTTTAATGTGTTCCAAATAAAATCCGATTATGGTATTCCAACCATAATCGGATTTTATTTTTAAATAACAACCTTTTGAATATAGAGCTATATATTTTGTTCATAAAGCAGCACAATCTGTGCTCAATTTGTACTTCCCTTGAACACATTTCTTTAACATCTACAAATTAAAAATCGTAAAAGTTTGTACTTTTAAGTATGGAACTTTTTGAATTAGGCTAAATTGATGACAACGAAATAAAATTTATGGGGTGACATACTTGGGGGAAGAAGTTGGTTTGAATTCAGGGGAGGACGTTGAACTTCCGGTGGTTCCATATACAGAGGGATTTTTATATTTGTATGAGTTGTTGAGTCATGTAACTAGTTCAAAGCAGATGTTTTCTCATAAGCTATTTGTTTTATTGCAGTTATCAAGAGATATAAATAAAACAACTTTTACACGTGCAGAAATGGAGGCAATATTTCCGCTTTATCCGCAAAAAATTATTACCTCCATTTTGAATAGTCTTATTAACAGTAAATGGTTTATTCGTGAAGAGGGTAGCCTAAATTATTCATTATCGAAGCCTGGGCTATTGTTCATTCGTTTCCTTCCTTTCTTGTATAAGGGTAATGAGATGGATGAGATGGCGTTTCAGTTTGCGTTGAATCAAATCTTTCAGGCAGCTGAGTCAATGGATTTAGATATGGAGTCAACGGAATTTCTTCGTGACCAGGCTATGAATGGTTTGCAGAGATGTATGGATGAAATAAAATCTTCCATTATCTCTAAAAATCCAGAACGTATATTGGAAACATCAAAAAAAATGAGTGATTTCTTAGAAGTGATTAAAGAGTTTATCAATCGATTAAAGGAGCTTAATAATAAGAAAAAATTGAAAGGTATCCCTTTTAGTGAATCTGATAGAAGCTCAATTAATATATTGTTGGCGACAAAGGCAGAAATTTTAGAGCTTCTTGATATTAGAAAAAAATATTTAATTGAAACAACCATATTAGGAGAAAGTGTATTTACAAAGCGAGATGTAGACCGTTTCCTATATAAATCTAGTTTTTCTATACTAAGTATGCTAATCGATCCAGTAGGGTTTGTCCCGTCGAATGCGAAATGGGTTGATGAAAACGATATTGTAACGTCGCTAAATGTCTTTTTATCGCTTAATAAGAAGGTAAGAGATAGAAAAATAAGTGTTCGAATAAAGGGGGATCGAAGCGTAGAGTTGGAGCAGACTGAGCAACCATACCTTCATAGAGTCGAAGGTGAAATCGTAAAAGCTTTATCTGATAACACTAAAATCCCTTTACATGCATTTCTATTATCACAAAAAACAAAGGTTGATGCCTTTATGTATCTGGCATCTTTATGTTTTTTAGATGAAAAAGTGCTTTCAAATGAGAACGGTGTTGATTCGTTTTCACTAGATATTTCCTTACAAACTGACACGTATAATAACGAGATATTTTCAACATTATCAAAAGGAGTTATAAAACGGAGGGATTATGATGAATGAGTATACACCTGATGAAATTTGTGCGAAGTTAACGACTGGCGCTTGTTCTAGAGATATATTTCCACATTTAAAATATAATTTAGCCCTAAAAGAGAAAGTAACAGAGAGACTCTATCAAGCGGGTTATGAGTTTGTAGATGACCCAATATCCAATTGCTATGATGCACGAATTAAGCCGCACATACGCTCACTAAATGATTTAGTTGAAGGAGAGTTAGGCAAAGGTTTGACAACTCAAGCGAAGGCTATAATTGCAATTTTATGGTGTTATTTGATTTTACCGAGAATAGATTCGTCGATGAATGAAGACTTACTTGAAGATCCGTATATAACAGAAGATCAGCTTTTTGAAAACTTTAAGCAACATATTGGTAGTCGTCAAAATTTACGTAGAACACTTACATTATTACGTCAGTATGATTTTATACAAACTGTGTGGGGAAAAAAGAATGCAATAAAAGCAGGTCCTCGTCTTACCACAGCAATTAATCCAGTCACAATGTATGACCTAGTGAAGGACAAGGTAATAGACTTTCTAATTCTTGAAAATGAAGAAAAGAAGGAATATGTAGAAGAGACGTTTAGTGGATTAGAAGAAATCGTCGATTATGAGGAAGGAGGAGATAACTATGCCAGCAGTAATTAAAAAAAGGATTGCACCGATCCGATTGCTAAGTATCGAATCAGATGGATTTTCTTATTTTCCGAGACAAGAAGTTATTTTTCATGAAAAAATTACAGCTGGTATAGGAGAAAATGGCTCTGGGAAAACTACATTTAATAATATGGTTCGTTTACTTTTTGGGGCTTCAAAATTTGATAATGGTCATAGTTTACGAACATTTTTCGAAAGAGATGATGTTTTTGAAATTTATGTGTTAGGCAGATTTGATAATAGCTATCAAAAAGCATATAATATGAGACCCTTTGAACCTATTGGAAAAAAACAAGATGTAGTCACGGTCGTTTGTCGCCTCGTGCTTAATGATCCAAGAGTGAAACGACACTACTATTTTAATGATGGAGAGTTTGATCTAGAAACGGACCTTAAAAAAACACTTCGTTGGTTAGAAATAGAACAGTTTCATAAACAGTTTCATGAGGTAGGTATCTCTAAGGCGCTCATTAGATCTTTTAGTTTAAGTCAAGGAAATACGGAGGAAATACTAAAAAAAGATGAGGAAGGTTTAGCTAATTATTTGTTAGATATTTGTGGAGAGCAGGAACGAATTGATGAATTTAATAATATAAAAAAAAGAATAAGTGAGCAGCAACAGCAATTCCAAGCGTTATCAGAACAAAAAGAACTTGAAGAAGCACGTTTAGGCCAATTGCAACAGCGAATAGAGCGATGTAAGCAAATTAATGATGATATGGAACAAATACAACAATATAGATTTAACCTCCCGATTTCAAAGTATATGCAATGCTTAGTGGATGTAGAGACTTTCACTAATAATTTTGTGAAAATGAAAGAGGAGTATAAATATCTTCATCATAATATACAACGTCTAATGGACGAACAAAAGTACCATGAAAAAGAAGCTCCTATTATTGAATGTAAATACACTGATATAAAAGCAGAAATAAAAACTCTACAAGACCAAAAAATTGCTTTTGAAATAGAGCTTTCAGAATTGAAAGCAAGTCTAGCTGCTGTAGCAGATTTTTTAATAAAGTATGAAGACATTGAACTTATTGATGAGAGAGAGTTACAAGCTAAAGAACATACAGCAGAAAAAGAATACGAGGATGCTATTGGGATATGGAAGGTTATTGATCGTGAAAAAGAAGAATGCGAGCAAATCATTCAAAGGTTAGAAGGACAAGGTTCCGTCGAGTTTCCGAAAGGTGTACAGCAGATGATTGATACGTTAAAAGACTCTAAGATTGAGTACCTTCTAATTGCTGACTACATTGAAATCCTGGATAATTCATGGCATCAAACAATTGAGGCTTTGCTAGGTTCAGAGCGATTTACTATAACAGTGTCTGATAATGATTGGGTAAAAGTAATGAAACTTGCTCAAGATCAAAAGTACCCATTTTGGATCTCACCATTTAATTCTAATAAATGCAAAGTGCATGAAAAATCTGTATTAAATAAAATAAAAATTCTTGATGACCGGATAATGGGGTATTTGAAGAAGTATGAGGATTATATGGTTTGTGACACTCTGGAGGAGGCGTATGACTGGGTGAAAAAGAGCAAAAGTGCTGTATTAAATCACCCTTATCCATATAAAGTCGTAGAACGCGGTGGTCGAGCCATTAAGGTAAACGGATTATATTGTGGGAAAGAAGCTTATAAAGCACAACTAGGAGAGGTAAAGAGTAATATTTTACAATTAATTCCAAGTTGGAAGCAGGCTGAAAATACAGTAATTAGCATCAGAAAGAAGCTAAAAAAGATGCAAGAGATAATTGAAATTCAAAGCCATGTTCGATTCGTTCCACAAAAAAAACAAGAGTTGAATGAACTTTCAACGAAAAAGCTACAGGTTCAAAAAAAGCTAAATAGTTTAACAGAGGATATTAGGTTTAAACATGCAACAGAAGAAGACATTTTTCAAAGTATCAAAACATTGCATAGTAATTTAAGTCGAGTAGAGGGGATTATTTCTGAAAAAGAAGCTAAAAAAGATAATATATTACGGAAGTTAGATTTGGAAGAAGAAAACGTAAATAAAGCCAAGGTTACCTTAAGACAATCAGAAGAGCAACTCACTGCCAAGCAACAGGAGTATGCAAAAAATGAAGAGTATATGGAAAACGTCGATACTATTGATTATTACAATCAAACAATAAAAGAGTTAGAGGATCGTATAAAGGTGCTACGAACAATATCTAGTACAGATTTCATTTCTCCAGGTGAAGAACTAAAAATGATTCAATTGGAGCAAAAATATAAACAGCATCAAAAAGTGTTGTTAAATCATCGAGATGAAATAGTACAGGTACAGGGAAACTTAAGTGATTTAGAGAAAAAGCACGTTCTAGCTGAACAAGAATATCACACGATGGTCGAAGAAGTATTTTCAAACATTCGAAAATCATTACACGAACTTTCTAAAGAGACATATATACAAGCAGATCTTCGGACCTTTCACATTGGGGAAGAAAAGTGGAAGGTAGATTATCGAATAGGATTTCATGGCAAAGAAATGAAGAGTTATCGGGATAAAGCACGTTTAAGTGGTGGTCAAAAGGCAATTGCATCGCTATTGTTGACGTTTGCTGCGATACGCTCTGATGGTGGCCTAAGTTTTATGATCTTAGATGAGCCGTTTGCACATTTAGATCAGGAACGTATTAATGTTGCTGGTGAATTTTTACGACAAACAGGCGTGCAATTTTTTATCGCAATGCCTTATTCGGAAAATGTGAAATTGCTTATGCCTTGGGTCGATATGCAAATTAATTTCCGGCCGAAGCGAGTATTTGAAGAGGTTGCGCCACCGATTACGTATGGGGTGATAAATGATGAGTACCTTACAAAACGAGATGCCATTTAATCTATGTGACCATTCATATAGTCAAAAGACTGAGTGGTCAGCGTTTGAGATTGTAGGTGATTACTTTGTAAGCATTCGAAGGCGGTGGTCTGAGTGTAGAATATGTTGTAAACAAAAGGTGTTAAGCCCGAAAGAAAGAGAGATATATGGAATTCAAGAGTTTCGTAGTTGTATGAAGGACTTGCTAAATGAAGAAGAACAACCTGTGGCTGTTTCTCTACTATCTAAGCTACTAAAAGGAAATAACAATAAACATTGGGAATCGTTAAAGAAGAATTTGTTACAAGAGTACCCGTTTGATATGGTGGATGGCGTTATAGAAACACTTAATACGCACGGCATTTTAATATATAAAGAGGAAAAGGTACCATTAGGATGGAAAATAAAACAGATTAAATATAACGAAAAATATTTAGATGATATTCGTATATTTGTAGGATGGACTCCATCGGACATACCGATATGGATATCTTGTCCTTTTCCATCTCTCCCTCTTCCTAAAACGATTAATGGGAAAAAACTCTATGAACTGTTGCTTGAGCAAAAACATTTAATTTTTCAAAATGTCAAATCTGTGATTTTTGATACTGTAGGCAATGAGGTTGTATCATCATCTTCAGTTAAAAGTTATTTTAAATTTATTCGGATTTTATATGGTCTCTATGAAAATGTTGAGCAAAAAAGAAGAGAATACTGGAAGACATTTTCTCAGCAGGTTTTCGGTGATACTAAGACGATTCGAGCGAATGATAAAAAACGTATTCAACAATACCTTGGAGCTAATCTTGAAGACTATGGAATCATTACCGAAAGATCAGAAGTTGTATTGTCAGGAGAATTCACTTGGGTATATGATGGTCATAATGGTACTAGTCTTGCTTTTAAAGATTATACTGCTTTTCCACGAGACATGATTAATGAGATAAAAATAACAAGCTGGGCACCATACTCCATGCTTATTATTGAAAATCCTGCTCTGTATTTTTCTGTTGCAAAAAGTAAGCTTCTATATAATAAGGAATGGTCAATTATATTAGGTAATGGATTTATCTCTTCGCAAGAGATGAGTATTGTATATCAGGCTTGTGAATTAGGGTTAAAGGAAGTATTTATATGGCCTGATCTAGATCCTTATGGTTTACAGATAGCTCAGGATATAAGTAAGAAACTTAAGGGACAAGATGTTTCAGTCTATTTATTTGGCTATACAGTAGAATGGTTTGAGCGAGTTAGTGTATATAAGCCTTTAGAACCGTATGATATCGAAGTGATAAACAAGTTGTTAAGTAAAGAGAACCTACATGAAAAAATTAGTACTGTTCTTGTGAAAATGATAGAGACAGGGAAAAAAGCAGAACAAGAAATATTATTCTCCGATTTATTCAAAAGGGATTTTTGCCAACATCTTTTTACAGAATCTATTTCTTTATGATATTATGAGCAAAAATTTACTTAATTAATGAATTTGAATCAATAACAGTTTGCGAAAAAAAGCATTAGGAGTTCGTTTTTCAAAACTAGATTTGTATGACCGGACATTTAATTGGTAAACTAATTACCTCGCTTAAACCAAAAAGAATAGACCTATATCTAGAGGTATAAGTCTATTCTTTTTGGTTTTCTTTGTTAAGTATTAAGTAGTCATATAGTAAATTGAAAAATAATATATAACTTTCTTGTTTTTAATAAATGTGAACTAACATCTGTTTGATGTTCATCAATTTTTTAAATGATCAAGGTCAGTATCTATTCAGAGATAATACAAAACGGAAGCGGATTCACTACATATATTAATCAGAGAACTAAAATTTATAGCAAAGATGTCAAAGGAGATAGAAGTATTTAAGCGTGGTTCCCTTGCCTTGTCTATGAGATGAATCAGGCCTTTAACTAATTTAATTAATAATTGCTTTAAACGTTTTTAAAAAAGATATTAAGTGAGTTTTTATACGCTGTTCATATACTTAAATGGGTATATCAGATGGGTGTTCGTTGGAGATGCGCGTTAAACGTGTATTACTGAAATTTGCCTCAATGCGTGTGCTATCAACATTCTTGGCGGGGTAAATATTTAACTGAAAACTCCTACTAAAATACTTTTAATAGGTGATTATTCATATAAAATTTTTTGCTGTAAAAAAGACTGAAATGAGCGTGGTTTTTATATGATTTTTTTAGAAAAGAGTGGTTTAAATAAGCGTAATTAAAATATATTATCTATTGCTATCAATAAATTTGGACTTGTAAAAAACAAATATAGATAGAAATTATTTAAGGCGTGACTAAAAAATGAAGTGAGTTGGTTCTCCTATTTTTTAAAATAGTTTACCTAGGGTAGTCATAATCTATTTTTAAATCAGTATCTTTTAAGAGAAAGGCAATCTATTTCTTACCGAACCATAATTATTCTTTGTAGAGCTGTTGTAGATATACAGGAAAAATAAGTTAACAAATAATCCTTAAAATATATGCAAATTATATGAGAATACTCTTAAAACGCTCTGTTTTACCTTGTATAATATTTGAAACTTATAGGAGGCGACTCAGAGGTGACAATAGGAGAAGTCATAGAAAGCTTAAATAATGGTACAAGCCCTCAAGAAATAGCACAACAATTGAACATAAAAAGTGTTAATACACTAATCGAGAAATTAGAGAATGCTGCAGTATATTTAAATGATGAAAATAACAAATGGGAATATGTAGGGGAAGTCCCGCGGAAATCGTTGAGTAGGGAGATCACAAAACGAGTTCAGAGATTACAAGAAGATAAAGTATATATAAAGAAAGAGCTAGTATCTCCAGTTCAGAAATATTTAGAGGATAGTGAATTGCTATATATACTGTTTAAAGATTATAAAAAGGTGAAATGGAATAATCTGAATGTAAGAAAAACTATTTTTATAGAAGAGGAGTTATATTCGCAGATAAAAGTTTTTAGTGAAGAAAACGCACTCAAATTGAACGCATTATTAACAGTCTTAATCAAAAAAGGATTAGAAAGTTACCAGATGAAAATTAAATAAATCTCAAAGAGGCACACTTTCTTTGCGAGTGTGCCTCTTGTTATGGAGGAAACAATGAAATCAGACTTTAAGATAATTTATCACTACAAATACAATAAAAAAATTGAATTGAGAAGAGAAGATGTTAAAGCGCTATTATTTTTGTATGATCAATCTTTATTGTCTCAACCACAACTATTTATGTATTACCGATTAGTTGTAGATCGATTTGCAGAAGCATCTTTTCGTCGTAAAACGAAAAAATGGCATGAGGCTGGAATTATCCGAAAATCAAAGCGTTCAATAGAAAATGGCTACAAATTAGCGTTTTTAAATCTTACTGAAGCGGGATTGTCGCTACTGAAAGGTTTAGGGTTAATTCACTCAAAAAGCCAACTCAAATATCGTCCAGATAAAAATATCGATCATACATTAGTTATAAAACAAATAGCTTTAGAGGTATTTGTTAAAGCTAAGAAGGAAGGAATTATGTTTTATATTTCTGGAGAAGAGAAAATTAGGGTTCCTATTACCAACAAAGATAGTTTTCTAGAAAAATTAAAAGGCGAGATTCATTTCTATAAGCGAGAAGATTTAGGCCAAAATCAAATTCATTTGCCATTTACTAAAGGAAAATTAGAAAGTACGGATTTAATCGTTAATAATTCGTTAGGAGTTGAATTAAAGGGAATTAAACCTGATTGGATGGTTTATTACAAAAAGCAATTAGTGTTTTTTGAAGTTGACACTGGAAATGAATCGATTGATAGCGAGAATTCTAGTAATCAAAATACGATTGTTAGCAAAGTAAGAAGATACAACTATCTCAAAACGGAATATCAAAAGCAGAAAGTATTTATTGCTACAGCATTTGTTTTAGTTGATAAGGAACAGGATGTAATAACATTACGGGAACATTCAAATAAGAAAAAAAGAATACTAAATATGAAGGAAATAATTCTAAATAAAGTCTTTAACATTAATTTTTCTGTATATGCAATTGGTATGTCGAGAATAAGAGAAGTAGTGTATTTATTTTTCACTGGAAGAATTACTCCATTAGGAAGAATATTTAATGATAAAGGTCTTAAGTTGCTAGCAGAGTACTTGAATAAAAACCTAAAGAACAAATCGTTAACAATTGAGGTGACACATTTAAATAATTACAGGACATATGGAATTAATACTACCAACTTCAACTATAGTCCTGAAAATATTTTAACTTTACACCATCTGGGTGGAACACAACATATTGTACCGGTCTTAATTCGAGAAGGACATATTAAAGAAATGGAAAAAACCTATTACTATTTAGAGAAAGCACACAAAGGATTTTTTGCGTTTAATAGTAAAATATTATTGGTATACTCCTCTAATGCTGCTCTTGAAAATGATGTTTTTGGGAAAACAAAGCCAGGTGCAGAATTTAAATCACAAGTAAAACATCTGTTGAAAATTAGTCTAGAGGATATAAATAATGGCATATTTCGTTTATATGATTTCAATGGATTGTTAAAGACTCCGGAAGATATTTTAATAAATTGATAGGCCACTAGTGTTAAATATTGGTAATAACAGTAATCTCACAGCAGATTGGTAATACATTAATTTTTAGATAAACCGCTTCAATTTGAGATTCTAAAAAGATAAGCATTTATTCGAATATGGTAACCAATAATAGTTACTATAGATATCTACTATGGTAACTTTTATTTATTACTATTCAGGATTCCTCCAGCAGTGGGAAGAAAGCCAGTTAAGTATCAATAAACATTAATGTTAATGGAAACTAGTATTAGATTACAGAGTTAATAAACAAGAGATCTAAAATATATGTAATCGGTTTATACGTAGGTTAGAAAGTTTTTAGTAGGGGAAGGTATATGAAATACACTTATTGTCTTCTAGAGAAATAGGTAAAGAGGCTTATTAGTGTTTATCAAAATAAACATTAGGAAAAACCGATTTATATAGTAACTAAATATAGTAACTAAATGTAGTAACTATATATATATAAAGGAACGTTTGAATTGGTGAAATTCTTGATATAACAGGGTTTTGAAATAGTAACTATATATGAAACCGATTTAGGAACTATACATATAATTAAATTTAATAATAATAATTAAAGTAGATTCATTAGATAATAATCCCCTAATATTACCGTTTTTGAGGTAAAATATAAACAAGTATATTTTTACTATTTTATAAAGGTGGCAGGCACAGATGGCTTTTGGGCAACATCAAACTTTTTATTTGCGTCAGCAATGGTTAAACAAAGGATTGAAAGAAATAAAAGATAAACCAAGATTTTTCTACGAGGACGATCATTTTGAGGTTCTTGGTGTAGGTAAAAACATGGCGAAATCAATTCGCTATTGGCTGAATGCGACGAAATTAACAAAAGAGGTTCGAACTACACAAATTGAGGTAGTTCCGACTGATTTAGCTGAAGTTATATCTATGTATGATCCATATATTAAAAATCAATTTTCATTAAGCTTATTACATTATTTATTAGTTACGGAATATAATGAGGCGACTACGTGGTATTGGTTCTTCAATATTTTTAATGAACGTGTATTTACTAAAGCTATGCTTATAGAGCAATTATCAAAATGGGTTGCTGAATCATTTCAAAAGCAAGTTTCACCATCAACGTTAAAAAAGGATATTGATTGCTTAATACAGTTATACACTGTGAAAGATTATAATAATCAAACGCCAGAAGACGTTATTAAAAGTCCTTTTGAGTCATTGGGGCTTATTCAAATGACAACTGGACAAAACTACATGAAATCTCAACTAAATTATAAGCCAAGTACGTTGATCCTGTATATTACTTTACTCAAATACTTTGATAAGCATGAAGTAAATGAGATTAGTTTGAGCGAACTAGTAAATAACGAAGAATTATGGGGATGTGTATTTAATTTAGATAGGGATACAATTTTAACTTACATAGATGAAATTCAAGAGAAGTATCCGATAAAGTTTACACGAACAAATCGTTTAGATGTAATTCGAATAGAAAAAACTTTCGAGTGGCTAGAAGAAGTGAAAGCGATTTACGAAAATGAGGTCATATTATGATGAGTTTCCAACCAAGTATTAATATTTCTTATGACATAGGAAAGACGCAGCTCTTTGAAAATTACGTACCAAATATTAATCAATTAAATATTATGAATGCAATCTTAACAAACGTAGGTAAGACTGAACAACATGCACATTTAATTGTTGGCCCTTATGGTGCGGGTAAATCTCTAGTTGGGGCTATGGTTACTTCATTAGTTGTTCAACCAAAAGCGAATAAAAAAGTATACAATCAGTTTTTTGAAAGCGTGTATAAAGTTAGTCCTGAATTAGATTTAAGTATGCGTAGTGCGCTTGTTGAGAATAAATTCAAGTGGATTCCAGTGACAATTACAGGGAAAAGCGGTAGTTTTGAAACGGTAATTTTAAATAGCATCCAGAAAAAATTACTGGAATTAGAAATCCCTTTTACATTGAAGAACGATGCATTTTACATCAATGAATTAATAGAACTTTGGGAAACCATGCATCCAGAAGTGATTCGTAATTTAGAGCAAATATTAAAAAGACACGATATAGAAATAGACGAGTTTGTTAAACAAATTAAAGAGAATGATGAACAAGCCATGTTAATGTTCAAAAATATTTATACAGAAGTTGCGTTTGGAATGCCGTATCATAATCCAAATAAAATTGAATTTATTGAGCAACTTGTATTTTTATTTGATGAGTTGGCAAAAAATAAAATAGGGATTTTCATTGTCTTCGATGAATTCGGTCGCTTTTTACAGACGATTTCAAATGCGAAAATTTATGAAACAATGCAACAAATTCAAGACTTTGCTGAGCTAGTAAATAGACAGAAGAATGCATTTGCATTGATGATTACACATACTGGATTACAGCAGTATGCAAACGAAAATACGATGTTAACAAAAAATGAGTTAGAACGTGTTGAAAAGCGTTTCTTTGAGCATCGTTTAGAAAGTGACTCAGCAATATTTTATCGTTCCGCGCACAAGGTTTTAAATAAGGCGTCACAATCTGATATGTTTTTAGCTAAAGACTTTGAGGATTTGAAGTATAGCATTATAAAATACAGTATGTTTCAAGATATGACGTCAGAGGAAATAATAGGGTTTATTTTAGAGGGGTGCCAGCCAATCCATCCTTTAGCAATTCAAATCTTACCAAGTATGTCTAATTTACTTGGCCAAAATGACCGAACATTATATTTGTTTTTAAATCAGTTTAAAAAGAAAGATTACGAAGGCACTTGGTATTATGCAGATCAGCTATTTGATTATTTTTATCCAGATGAATCATTAATTTTCACACTTGATTCAATGAAATACTATCGTTTAGCGATTAATTATAAGTTGTCAGAAAATGCTTTGCGTCTTGTGAAGTTAGGGACGTTATTAAACCTTATTAATAATCGTTTTACATTATCAAAAGACTTTATTCAGTTTGCATTAGGCATTGATGAAATCGAAGCAGATAACATCATGCAAGAACTTTTAAGTGTTAAATTGTTACGTTTTAATCTTTTTGTAAATGCTTATGAGTTGTATGAAGGTTCTTTAGTAGTATTTGAGGATCTATATCAAAATGTTGAAACTAAAGTTATCATTAACAATGAATTACGTGTTGAAGCAATTCAAGAAATTTACGGGGAAAAATATTATTTACCGTTAGGTTATAATACGGCGAAAAGTATGACTCGTTACATTGAAACACAATTTGCTTTTGCTACTCAAGATATTAAGGTTGATACTTCAGCAGATGGAACGTTATTGTACATTTTTACGAGAAATGAGCAGGAGCGTGAGCAAGTCAAACAGTTAGTCAGTCATTATATTTCAGGAGATATATTATTTGGAATTGTAGACTTACAGATGGACAAACTATTAGAACATGTTAATCAGTATGTACTGTTAAATAAAATGCTTTTCATGCCTGAGATTTTAAACGAAGATGCCAACTTAAAGAAAGAAATATTAATTCGACTTGATGCAGTATCATACCGTATCCAAAAACAATTGCAACCTTTAAAGGAATTTAATCAAGACTATATTACGTTTTATATGAATAATGAAGTTGTGGTAATGTCAAACATTAATAAGTTTGATATTTATCTAGATGAGTGGATGTTTAAACGATATCCATTAACACCAGAAGTACGTAACGAAAGCTTCAACAAACGAAATGTAATGAAAATTCAACGTAAATCTGCAATTGAATTGTTAAATCAAATTATGGACCCCACTTTTGTAGGGGACCTTGAAGTTTCAGGTTATGGGCCTGATTATTTAATCTATGCAACGACATTTAAAAATTTAAAATTCAACTTTGACAACTTAGATGAACAAACAAACGTAGAGTTGAAAGAATTACGTAGTCGATTAATAGAATTTTTAAATACTAATAGTCGTAGTTCTATTTATAAATTATTCTCTATAGCATTAGACGAACCATTTGGTATTCGTGATCCACTTGTTCCATTATTTGTCGTGTCATTACTTAAAGACAAGTGGAATCAAATGGCTTTTTATTCAAATGATTTTAGTATTACATCTATAACGGCAGAAATGCTTTATGAAATCATAGAACAGCAAGCAGAATTTTATGAGTATGAAATTTATGTACTTGCTGATCAAGAACAACAGGTACTAAAAACAACGAATACAATCTTCTTTGAGGATGAAAATATGATTCATCCAAATATACTATTTAAAAAGTTGAATAAGTGGTTGTTAAGCTTGCCTCGTTTTACTCAAATTTCGAATAAGCAGGATGATAATATAATCAAATTTAAGGAAATTATTCGTGCTAGTGAAACGGATCCATTAGAAGCGAGTAAGAAGCTTTTTGAGATGCAGTTATCACTAATAAATTTAGAATTAATGAAAAATGACTTAGAAAGTTTCTGTGAGCAATTTAAAGAGCAAATTTATAGGGAAACACTGTCTTTATTCGATGTAGATGAAATTGTACAAATTCGAGGGCAGCATAATAAAGCAATTCAAAATTCACCGAAGCTTAAGGAAATTATTACGTTATTCGAAAAGACAGTAGATATAAATGAAGTTATTTTAAAAGTAGTAGGAATTAGGTTAGAAGATTGGTCAGATGTAACGTATAACTCATATTTCACAACACTTAATCAGTATTTAACTGTTTCTAATACTGAGGTAATTCGCTTAGTAGATGGTAATCAAGTCATTACGACAATCCAAGAAATGGAGCTTTCTGTGAAAGGGAATACCATTTACAATCAATTGCAGAGGATTGTAAGTGCTGGTGGGCGTACTATGAATGGGGAAGAAGTGAAGTATATTTTATTCAAATTACTTCAAGAGCAAGAGCTTTAAAGTTTTTAAAATGACTGTTATTTTAAAGTTCACGTTTTTTATCTTGTTTTCTAATTTAGAATATATATGGGTTTAAATATGTTTTTTAGTTTGAAGATAACAATTTTTTCATTTTCCTCGGGACCTAGAGATTTTTTTACATCTTAATTAAGAAAGGGGGTGTCCAAAAGTGAAAAACTTTTTAGACACCCCTTTACTATTTAATAATTATATCTTAGGAAGTACCGCTCCTGCAGTAGTTGTATCAAATGCCACCACGTCACAAGATTTCTTTGCGAAAAAAATTTCTGACCATCCCTTCAATTATTAAAGAAAGTATTAATTAGATTTTCCTTTTGAATCCGGGATATATTTAAGAGTAAGAACAAATGCAAGGAATAGTATCATCCTTCTCACTTAAGTACTTCTCAATGCCATCACGTTCCATCATTTCACGGTATTCACGTAAAGTAAAAGCTTTACTGTTTCTTTTGAGAATTGAAACGTCCTTATCAAACTTTTCACGGAAACGCTCTTCCATAGCTTCTTGTTCCATATATTGATCGGGCCAAACTTTATAAAGTAGAGCATAATGACCTAGTCCGCCACGTACGCAACGACCAGCACAATTTGCGTGCGAGAAGCCTAAGCCATACATGCGCGGTAAGGCAATTTTCCACTCATCTCGAATGATTTTTTTCGTATCAAGATCTTCTGTAAATGTTTCTATCATTGGAAAACGTGTTGCAATCGGTTCAATAGGATTATGCTCGTAGAAATTTTGAAGGTTTATTGCACGGTGAGATTCATGTGGACCAATGCCAAAATAAAGAATTGGTTCTAAGTTATGCTCGTCACGCAGCTCTTCTAAATAGATCAGTGTTTGTCGTACTTTTAATTCCTCGGAACATTTTGCCATACGGGAATTTCCTAAAAAACGTACATCATGAAATACCTCTTCAGGTGTACGACCATCTGTACGATATGTGATTTCCATTCCGATATATTCAGCAACTTCCTCCATAAAACGATAGTTATCGATATCTTCCCAAAGTGTATCGGTAAAGAACAATACACAGTTTTCCTTCCCATACTTTTGAACAATATGATAAGCAACGTATGCAGAGGAAGCTCCTCCGCTATACATTGCTACGTGTACAGGCTTACGGTCATGGTTATTCTCAAGTATACCTGCATTTAAAATACTTAGTGCATTAGAGCCACTTCCGGTCTTTTTAGTTTTTGATTTATTAATAGTATCTATAGACATAAATAAAGCGACTCCTTTCTAATGAAACCAATTAATACTAAGCAACTAGCATTAGAAGACTTTGTTATTTTTTCTAATTCTTTGTGAATAGTTTGGACGGTCAATAATAATTTCATCAATTTCAAGTTCTTGAATCCAAATTAGTAGGGTAGCCAATATATCCTTAACTTTTATTCTAAATGGGGTAGGGTCGTCAATTAATGCATCATGCAATATCGCAGATAATTCCCCGAAATAGATTTCGTCTTCAATTACGTTAATGAGCCATTTAAAACACTTTAATGATCTGAAGTTTTCTTTAAGATTTTTAGCATCATAGGATTCTTCACGCGTTAAACCAAGCAATTTTAAATCATTACTCTTGATATCGAACGTGTTAGAACTAATTAAAAAATCACATATCCATAAATTTTTTATACTATCGCTCTTAGTAAGATTTAATTCTTGTAAGAACCATTCTTGAAAAATAATGTCGCTGTGTTTTTCAGTAATTTGATTTTTAAATTCCAGCATGAGAGAGGCATTCATTAGTATCGCATTATCAAAAACCTCGAGTATTTTTGTATAATCTGTTTGATTACAGGTGCCAGTAACGCCACTCTCAATATTTGAATGTTCTTTTATGCCTAGTCCAGATAGTGTAGCATTCGCACTACCGATAAAATATGTTTGTTTATCAAATACATATATTTTTGAATGTAAATCGAAATTGAAGTACATCTTCCATCCATTACTAAAACAATAATTATAGAGTTCAATATCTGTACTATTAGAGAGAATATCTCCTTTTCTGAAACGAACAAGTAGAATCTTCTCTAGACTACTTGTTAAATGTGTATCTAATTCTTTTAAAGCTTCAATTTTTGCAAAAGCTGAAACAACAATAAGTTGATTTGAAACTTTTACAAGTTCACTCCTTAGGAAAGGCATTATTTCTTTTGAATGTAAGATTTGCTGTATCATTTTTCAAATCTTAAGAACTGTTTTGCGTATTTACCCCAATCTTCACGAACAACTTGTACTTGATCACGTCGAATACCATCAGGAGTCTCATCTTCGTATCTAGCCCAAGCAGCCAATAGTAGCTTGATTCCTAAAGAGGCTTTTTCTAAACGTTCTTTAAGTTTTGACGCATTGTTATCAGTACAATCTTCATCTAATACTTCTAATAAATTTTCAAATGCAGGATGGTCTTTATTTAAAATAACGTTTATTGCTCCACCCTTAGTTCGAACTGTAAAGAAGGCATTTCCTTCAAAAGCATTTTCGATGAAATTAAATTTAGAATTATGTGTAACAGAATGTTCAGCAACAATTTGAGCATTTTCATTATCAACACCACTTGCAATAAGTGTTTCTGTAATTTCTTCTTTACGCTGTTCAGGAGGTTTTATTTCATCGGCATCACTGCTGCCTATAAAGCCAAGTTCTTTACGTTGGTTCGTGATTTCGGTAGCTTGTTTTTCAACTTTTTCATTTTTTATAGACGTAACAGTTGATCGACTGCCTTGATTTTGATTTTTAATGATTTTTCGGATAAGAACTAATTGTCTATTAATGAAATCACAAATCTCAATTAATGGAGTTCGTGGGTCACCTTCTTCTTTATATTGCTCAATAATATCAAGAAGTGTTACCCCTTTTTCTTGCTCCTTTTTTAAATTATCCATCATTGCTAAAACGTCAGAGAAATTACGTGCTGATTGTTTGTTATTAGATACACCCATTAGTTCATCCAATGCAGGAGGGAATTCTACCTCAATACCCCACCAACGCTCAACTGGGTCATAGCTGTTAACCAATGTAATATCCATATCAAGTTCACGACCAGCTCGAATTATTGAGATACCTAAATTGGAGTTTGCGTGTTTCCCATATGGTTTTGCTCCTGTATTGATTCCATTTCTTGCTTCGTCAGTAGCATGAGAAAATCTTACGTAAATCGGATGATTTTCGCCGTTATATGAAACGTTAAATTCTTTTTCATAATTTTCTATTCCGAAGGCTGGCTCAAACATCGGTTTGTTGTTGTATGGCTCTGGACAACTTGTTTTTGCCATTAGATAGAGAGGATCATTAGGTAAGGCAAAATGATGGTTTGGACCATCAGATAGACGGGTTTCATTAATTGTTGTAAAATCAATTTTTAAACTATTATCATTTAAAAATTTTCGATACATTCTACCAATGATCAATTCTGAATGTGTAATTAGAGTTTGCCCTTTTGACCACATGAAACGATCAAGTTCAGACCATACTACTAATGTACCAGTCTTTTCAAAAGTTACACCTTGTTCTAACCAAATTGCCGGAATTTCTTTTTTAGTTGGTGCAGGCATTTCATGTATGTGTCTATTTTTTACTTCATCAATATCTAGATAGGTATGTAGCGCATTTTCAACACCATCTTGCCAACTCCATACATCAACTCTTTTACATTGAGAAATAGATGAAGCTGGTAGGCCCATTCCGAAACGGCCGATACCAGTTCGTTTATTACGCTCTAAACGGGTGCCGTTTCCGAATTGTAAACATAGCTGCAATACATCTGAAGGCATACCTTCACCATTATCCAACACAGCTAATTGATGAAGCTTTAATAATGTACGATTAGTACCAGCAACTTCTTTTTCTTTACAAATGATTTGTACGTAATTCGCATTTGCTTGAATAGAGTTATCTATTAATTCGGCTACCGCATATGCTGTGTTTTTATAACCATTGTCACGCATAGCCTCAATAGCTAAGTGTGCAGGTACATATGATTGATTATCTGTGATTGAATTTGTCATTCCCATACATCCTCCCAATTTACAAAAGCTTCCGAAACTGATCTAAATCCAGGTAAATCTTCATCAATTACAGTTATGATTTCAGCTTCTAGGTTACCTCCGGCGTTTATACCACGAATTGCTCTCCCGACCATCTGACTATAAAGAATTAATGATGTTGTTGGTCGACCAATAATTGCAGCACTTGTTTTAGGTGCATCGAATCCAGTCGTTAGAACACCGTAGTTACAAAGTACCTTTGGAATTGCTTCTTCATTCTTAAAATCGCTAATGATGTTCTTTCTAGTTGTGTTATCAGTATTGCTTGTTAAAGAGCGAGAGTGAATACCTTTAGACTGTAAAATAAACGAAATTACGTTGGAACATTCAACAGAGGGGGCAAATAATATAATTCTTTTATGGTGTTTTGTTAGTCGAATTGCTTCATTAACTAACAATAAATTTCGTCGCTCATCCTCTGCGAGTTTATTTAAGATTTCTTTTGGATATTCTTTTCTATAATTTAGATCGTCTGAAGAAGTTAGTAAATTTACTAAGTTTTTATTTTCGTAGTTAAGTGAAATGAAATTCACTTTTGCTAAATAACCAGAGTCGGTTAAATAATCAATTGGGTTATCATAACCTTTCACTTCTAATTTCACTTTTTTGCGATGATAGAAGTTTGCTAGTACCATATCTTCTTCAATATTACCGAAGCTGCGTCCTGGGGTTGCACTTAGTCCTATTAGTTTTTTTGGTGGACCAACATTAAGTAATATGTTCACCATATCATTATAAATAGGTGCTACAGATTGATGAGCTTCGTCGAATACTAAAAATGAAACTTTATTAGCTAAAGTAGCCATAAACTTTCGGCCAACAGCCCCCTTAGACTTATTAATTAGCTTTTGTAAACCTGTTATTAATAAGCCCTCTTCTAAATTATTAATATCGAGTTCGTAATTTCCCCAATACCTAGAGACAGTAACATCTCTATTACCTAATGAAGACCAGGCTTTTTCAAATTCCTGTGCAGCTTGCTCACAAAGCTCCTCTGTATTTGCTAGCCAAATAACTGTTGCATTTTCATTTGCTCTTAAGTAGTCAGCAATAATATTCATGGAAGTTCTAGTTTTGCCCGATCCTGTTGGCATATGTAACAAAACTCTATCGCTACCCGAACTTAAAATGTTTCTTACTTTAGCTGCTGCAATACGCTGATGTTCGAAAAGGCCATATTGTGCATTTATTAATTTTTGAGTAGGCTCTTGGTCAGGAAGAACGATAACGTTTTTCTGAACATTAAATACTGAGAGCAGTGTATTTGTAATTTCAGAGTTTTTTCTGAAATTTAAGCTCTGTAGTTTTTTATAAATTGTTTGGGTGCTGTCTTGAGGGGAAAACACTCCTAATATTTTTGCTAATGCTTTTGCCTCGTCAAGTTTAAGTAAATCAAAAATTATATTTCTGAAATTACAATCTAAGAGCATTTCTTCCTCTGAATGGAGATCTAGAATTATTTTCTTAATCTCACCAATATAAATACCCTCATTACTCATTAGGCTAAGTATTTTTACAGTTTGAGTACCTAAAATTTCTTGAATTGTTATTTCGTCTGCTCTGTGTAATATTTCCTTTAAATTAAGCAAATAGACCCTCCGTTAATTGAGAAGAAAGTTGTACTAGATTATTATTGCATAATTTTACTGTTTTGGGGGGATAAATTTATATGGTTTGTTAAATTTAAGACAGAAAGATATTTATTGGCTGTTAAATGAGCATTGATAAAGTATTTGATAATTTACTTTATTTATACTGAAAAGACTTTTATCTGTATTTCTTATTTCATTTTCAAATAGTAATGCTACTTAAGTTGAATTGAAATGTAGAGTAAAATAAATTCTTTCAGTGTGATTACATTTTAATAAGAAACATTTGAAATCCTTTAGTACCAAGATTTTTAGGCGTTTTTTAAAATCCACTTTAGTATAGTTGATTTTTAATGTTCATTTCTTTAATAAATTTTACAAAGTTTAGACGCTACTAATATACCGAATCTCTTTTCTTATTGAACTAACGGAGCTAGATTGTCAATAGACTGTCTTGAAGGGGAAGTGATTTTAAATGAATAAACGAAAATTGTATTGGGTATTGTTTGTTCCTAGATGATTTAAAAAATAAACATAAAAACTGACTTTCTTGTGAAGGAATGTACACTTAAACTAACGAGTTGCTTTAGTTTAAGTAGAATAAACAACTTTATTATCACTAAACAATACGGAAGACCCGCTTCATGAAGACTAACTAGAGTTGTACTGGCTGAAATATAGACAAGTTTTGTCTGGATTTATAAATATTTGCCTAAATAAAGGATAATTATGTCTAAATTCTCATCTGCATTTAATGAATACTTTTATGCTTGGGGCGATAATGACCCTGAAAAAGCAGTTTGGAGATACGAGAAATATGTATCTTTTAAACAATTGCATGAATATGACGATTATGTATATTACAGATCGCGAAGGTAAATGGCAGGAACTGTAATCGTTTTGGGTGGTTTGGCGAGTGGATATTGTCTATATAAAGGTGGCTCTTACCTCAAAGCCAAGTCCGATAAAAGAAAGACAGATAAAGAAAATCTCTAGCCTATTTTTGACTAGAGATTTTCTTTATACTATTTTCTGAAAGATTGTTGTTTTTAGTTAAAAATTTGGCTCTGTTAAAAATATCATTGATATTAAACTAACGATTGCGTTAGTGAAAGAGGGACTAAATGATTTTTGGATAGAGGCAATATTTTTATTATTCCATTAAAGGGCCAAATGATAGTGTTGAGAAAGTGCTACCGATTTAGCCATTTTATTAGATGGTAAATTAGTTTAAGATTAATAGTGGTGAACCGTATCATGAGTAAATGAGGATTTTTTCTATCCTAATTAAATAATTATAGAAATGGAGGGGAGATGTAATTTGTTTTTTATAGATATTATAGATAAGGAGTTCTTATAATGAGAGATACTGATGTTTCTGCTTCAATCGCTGGTTATTACAAGCAAATTCTTATTGCGATATATCAACTATTAAATTGCACTGACTCTGAAGATTTTGTTGGCATTGAATGTGGAGCCGACGTGCGAGTTTTTAAATCATCAGGCGAACGTGCCTCGTTAGAAGTAAAATTTAAGGATTCAATATCACCTTATGAAGAGGATATATATAAAACAATGTATAACTTTTATTTAAACTCCAAGGATGATAAGGATCTTATTTTTACAACGAATGTAAAGATAGAACTTCCGTTTAGTCAAGCTGAACCGGAGAATGATATGAAAGAACCAAATGTGGAATTAAAGCGTTTGTATATATTACATTTATTACTTAAATACATTAAAAATAAGCCTTCTACTAATGAAGGCAAACAATTATTTTCCGATGCAAAGAAAAACATTAAAACGAAATGTAACAATTCATGTATGTTGAATAAAAAATATGATAAAGCGAATGAAAAAAAACTTTGTAAAACTTGTTTAGAACAATTGGCAAAGTATTATCTCAAAAATCCTAAACAGATTTTGAAAATACTTAATCTTTTTAAAAGTCAGGAGGACTTTTACACATTTGTATCAAAAATAGAGTTTCAATTTGAAGAACTAGACAAATGGAATTCAAAAATAGACATTAAAAGAAAATCAATAGAACTGTTAAAAGAAAACTTTAATAATTATATGCAAATTAGTAAAGAAGAAGACTATGAAGCAATATTTAATAAAATATCAATGGAATTTTTTGATTATACTGTTGTAAATTCCATGTTAAAGGGTAAGGACTATAAATCACATAAGAAGATATCGAAATCTCAGGTAATAGAGATGATTCAACAACATCATCATTATATTGAAGAATATAAAAATGATAAGTTACTTGAATACATACATTTGTACGAATCAATCCCCTCAGCTAGATTAGATGGTTTATGTATTATTGAACAGTATAAAAAAGAGCGAGCTATATATGAGGATTATTTTAATGCAAAACACAGACCAATTAATTTATATATAATCAAAAAAGTTTTTGAAGAGAAGAATCATAAATTTTTTACACTGCAAGAGAGAGATGCCTTAGCAGAGCGCTTTATGACTTATGCACAGGGTCTAGATTTAATTGGATTTATCATAACATTAGATATTCTTGATCTAACTATTTTTAAAGAAAAGGTTATCATACGATCTCGTTCTAGTTCATTGTGTATAAAAAATGAACAATATTATCAATTAGAGAATATTAAAAATTATATTAGTGAGCGAGCAAATCAAACAAGCTCATTTTATGATGTATATCATCATCCAAAGTTTGTAGCTAATTATGCAAAATCTGATATTGATGGTGATATTACTATTTTCAAGACAGGACAAGAATTTAGTTTAGCAGAATATGAAGTCCTAAATGAATTAGATTTAAAAATATTTATTCAACTGAAACAATTAATTCATGATAAGAAAAATATCCTTATTTTAAAGGGGCGTCCAAAGTTAGAGGGTCTATTTTATAGGGCATTAGTAGAATCCATACCAGATAAATATACGACATCTATATTAACGGATAATCCAGTATCAATCCCAGATACATTTGTTGGAAATAGGGTTATTATACGCAATGTTGATGATTTAGATGGTAATTATGTTAAAGATTTGGAAAAGTATAAAGCTGTTTTAACGACAGACATTTGTATTCTGGAGCCATTTACGTTCTTTAACAATGTATATGAATCAAGGAGAAGTTTAAAAAAATTTTTCAATGAGCAAAAAGGAATTATAGCTTTTTTAAATGATAGTGTATCCACTTTAAATAACAAGTCATTCAACGACTTACAAACAAGGCTTTCATATCAAATAGAAGAAACTGGTATTGATGCATTTATTATTTTAGATGAGCGTGTGCTAGATGGAGAAAAGAGGGATACTATAAAAATCATTACTCCTGAAGAACAGTGAAAATTTTAAATTTGGGTTTAACTTGTTAGTTTTAGCTAGGAAATAATAGTAGCTACTATTATTTTAAATAAACCTTCATTTGGGTATAGCGTGGTGAAAAGCATCATAAATAATCTTAACCTAACAATGTTGGAATTAAATAAATGTGAATGAAATCTAGATTATAAACCGTTCTTCCGCAATCGGGCGCGATTGTTGAAGAAGCGTCTCTGTTCTTATTAAACTAACGGGTGCTTTACTTGAAGATCATTGAGTTGCATAGGCAGCTCTTTTTTTATTGTGCTAACGGTGCAGTTTAGTTTAAGATTTTTGTTAATT
>NZ_JBNNTW010000025.1:0-28043 GCF_050279145.1 Lysinibacillus sp. NPDC094177
TCACACCCGTTCCCATACCGAACACGGAAGTTAAGCTCTTTAGCGCCGATGGTAGTTGGGGGCTTCCCCCTGTGAGAGTAGGACGTCGCTAGGCAATGGAAACAGTCAGCTGAGTGCTGGCTGTTTTTTTATAAAAAACTTTAATAATTTATCAATAATTCCACAAAACTTGTCAAAAATTAAAATAAGATGTGCTTAACTAACATTTATATTTTAAATGTAGAAGAAAATTAAAAAGGCTATATTTTTATCAGTGTAAATAAGAAAAAAACTAGCAGAGTTGCCACCTTGAAAAATCTGAATTGTCTTTCTTTTATAAGTTTCTTGACAGTAGCTTAGCACGTTGTTAATCTTACAATTAATATTCTTTTAACTATAGGAGGACGTTACGAAAATGTGGGAATCTAAATTTGCCAAAGAAGGTTTAACTTTTGATGATGTATTATTAGTACCAGCCCATTCAGAAGTATTACCGAAAGATGTTGATTTATCAGTTCAACTAACACCGAAGATTAAATTAAATATTCCAATGGTCAGCGCAGGGATGGATACAGTTACAGAATCTAAAATGGCAATTGCTATGGCACGTCAAGGTGGTATCGGTATTATCCATAAGAACATGTCGCTCGATGAGCAAGCTGAGCAAGTGGAAAAAGTAAAACGTTCTGAAAATGGTGTTATTACAAACCCATTCTTCTTAACTCCGACTCACCAAGTTTTCGATGCTGAGCATTTAATGGGTAAATACCGAATTTCTGGTGTACCGATTGTTGATAGTATGGAAAACCAAAAGCTAGTAGGGATCATTACAAACCGCGACTTGCGTTTTATTTCTGACTATTCTTTAAAAATTGAAGATGTTATGACAAAAGAAGATTTAATTACAGCTCCTGTTGGAACGACTTTAGAGGATGCTGAAAAGATTCTTCAACAATATAAAATCGAAAAGCTTCCAATTGTAGATGAAGACGGTAAATTAACTGGATTAATTACAATTAAGGATATTGAGAAGGTAATTGAGTTCCCTAACGCTGCAAAAGACATACATGGTCGTTTATTAGTTGGGGCAGCAGTTGGTGTTTCAAAAGATACGATGATACGTATTGAAAAGCTTGTTGAAGCACAAGTAGACATCGTAGTAATCGATACAGCTCACGGTCATTCTGAAGGTGTATTACAAACAATTCGCTCTATCCGTGAATCTTATCCAGAGCTTGAAATTATCGCTGGTAATGTGGCAACAGCTGAAGGTGCACGCGCATTATTTGAGGCTGGTGCAGATGTAGTGAAAGTTGGTATTGGACCAGGATCTATTTGTACTACTCGTGTCGTAGCTGGTGTAGGTGTACCACAAATTACAGCTGTTTACGATTGTGCAACAGTAGCACGTGAGCTTGGTAAAACAATTATTGCTGATGGAGGCATTAAATACTCTGGAGACATCGTAAAAGCTCTTGCAGCGGGTGGTAACGTTGTAATGCTTGGTTCACTTCTTGCAGGTACTTCTGAATCTCCAGGTGAAACTGAAATCTTCCAAGGTCGTCGCTTCAAGGTTTACCGTGGTATGGGTTCAATTGGAGCTATGGAAAAAGGTTCAAAAGATCGTTACTTCCAAGAGGATGCGAAAAAATTAGTACCAGAAGGTATTGAAGGTCGTCTTCCATACAAAGGACCACTAGCAGATACAATTTATCAACTAATCGGTGGTATTCGTGCAGGTATGGGCTATTGCGGTTCACCTAACCTTGAGTTCTTACGAGAAAATGCTCAATTTGTTCGTATGACAGGTGCAGGTCTACGTGAGTCTCATCCACATGATGTACAAATTACAAAAGAATCACCAAACTATTCGATGTAATATATTACTAGCAACTTTTATGCTCTCGAATCGTCTACAAAGATGACACGAGAGCATTTTTTTATGATAGAGAGTGCGCACGTAAGTTACTATATATGATAAAATGTCGAGGACAAGATTATTTTTTGGAGGGCTTTAAAGGTGAAAAAGACAATGAACACTGTCATTCGCTTACTCCTAATTCCTGTTTTGTTATTTAGTGTGTTAGCAGGTATTCCTACAAAGGCACATGCGGACTCAGGTTTAGGACTACATGTGGATGCTGCGATTTTAATTGACGCAGATTCAGGAAAAATTTTATATGAACAAAATGCAGATACTGCGCTAGGTATTGCGAGTATGACAAAAATGATGACTGAATATCTGTTATTGGATGCAATTGATGCAGGTACAGTTAAATGGGATCAGGAATATCACGTAACTGATTATACGTATAAATTGTCTCAAAACCGTGCGTTAAGTAATGTACCATTGCGTAGAGATGGAACTTACACGATTCGCGAATTATATGAGGCGATGGCTATTTACTCTGCAAATGCTGCAACAGTGGCTATTGCAGAAACAGTTGCAGGTACTGAAACTGAGTTTATAAAGCTGATGAATAAAAAAGCAAAAGAGCTTGGTCTTAAAGATTATAAATTCGTCAATTCTACTGGTCTTAACAATGCAGATTTATTTGGTATGCAGCCAGCTGGTACTGGACCAAATGATGAAAACGTAATGCCTGCTAAATCTGTAGCTAAATTAGCATATCATTTACTAAAAGATCATCCAGACGTATTAAAAACGTCTAAAATTGCAAAAAAGAAGTTCCGTGAAGGTACAGATGATGAAATTAATATGGAGAACTGGAACTTTATGTTGCCAGGATTAGTGTTCCAATATGAAGGCGTTGACGGATTAAAAACAGGTACAACAGACTTTGCTGGACATTGCTTTACAGGTACAGCAGAGCGCAATGGTACACGTTTAATTTCTGTTGTTATGAAGGCTGTAGATACAAAAGGACAGGGCTCAAGAAAAGCGCGCTTCGATGAAACAGCTAAATTGCTTAACTATGGTTTCTCACAATTCTCGAAACAAGAAATTATTCCAGCGAACTATACGTTTAAAGATCAAGAAACAGTAAAAGTTACGAAAGGTAAAGAAAACAAAGTAGCGATTGCTGTTAAAGAACCAGTTTCATTTATGGTCAAGTCATCTGAGAAAGATTTATATAAACCTAAACTAGTATTAGATAAAAAGAGTCTAGAAGCAGATGTTAAGAAAGATACTGTTGTTGGGAAGGTAGTTATTGAACGCTCAGAGGGCACAGATTACGGTTTTATTGACGGTAAGGACCTTAAAGCCGATGTTGTTACAACAGAGGCTGTGGAGCGTGCTAGCGGTATCTCATTATTCTTCCAAGGTGTTGGTAGCTTCTTCGGAAACTTATGGAGTGGTATTACTGACTTTGTTGGTGGCTTATTCTAATAATTAATGCATAAAGAACACGGAGATGTTTTTAAAACATCTCGTGTTCTTTTTCACGTTTTTACGCTTTAGTGCATACGCTATTAGGCGAAAGGATGTGGCTAAATGTGTGGCATTACAGGATGGGCTAGCTTTCAAAAGGATTTAAGAACAAGTAATGAAATTCTAAAGTTAATGACGCAAACGTTAAATAAACGAGGGCCTGATGATGAAAATATTTGGTGTAGTGAGCATATTGCATTTGGCCATCGTCGGCTAGCTGTCATAGATTTGATCGGTGGGAAGCAACCGATGAAAAAAATACATGATGGTGCAAACTATGTCATTACATATAATGGCGAGCTTTATAATACAGAAAAATTAAGGAAAGAGCTTCAAAAACGAGGGCATGTTTTTACAACACATTCAGATACGGAAGTTTTATTAACTGCTTATATTGAATGGAAAGAGAAGTGTGTTGATTTTTTAAATGGAATTTTCGCTTTTGGTATATGGGATGAACAATCACAATCTCTTTTTTTATGCAGAGACCGACTAGGTGTAAAGCCTTTGTTTTACACAGAACAACAAGACGGCTTACTTTTTGCATCCGAAGTAAAAGCATTATTAGCCCATCCATTGATTAAAACAACCGTTAATACGGAAGGGCTAGCAAATATTATGGCTGTAGGACCATCTAGAACGCCCGGAAAGTCACTTTTTCAAAATATTAGTGAGCTACGTCCAGGATATGCAATGCGTTTCTCTAGAGAGGGTATACGAGTTTGGCAATATTGGCAGTTGCAGAGTAAACGTCATGAAGAGTCATTAGAGGAAACGATTGATCATGTCCGCTTTTTACTAAGGGATGCTATTGAACGACAACTTGTTTCAGACGTACCGATCTGTACATTTCTTTCAGGAGGATTAGATTCTAGCATTATTACTGGAATTGCAGCAAACATGTTTCAACAACAAAATAAAGGCAAACTCCATACGTACTCTATAGACTACGAGGATAATGAACGTTTTTTTAATCCACATGCTTTTCAAATTTCTACAGACACGTATTGGATTCAAAAAATGACAGATACCTTTAATACAACGCACCATGCTGAGGAAATTTCTCAGCAACAATTAATCGATTTCTTAGTAGAATCTGTCATTGTTAGAGATTCACCGGGGATGGCAGATGTTGACTCATCGTTGTTATGGTTTTGTCGAGAAATTAAAAAGGATTTTACGGTTGCACTGTCAGGTGAATGCGCAGATGAGATTTTCGGTGGCTATCCATGGTTTACAGAAACAACTACAGGTTTCCCCTGGATTCGTTCACTGTCTGAAAGATCAACAATGTTACAAGAGAGATGGCGTAAGAAATTAAAAGTTGAGTCATATGCACAACAGGCATATTCACAAACAATTGCTGAAGTACCATACCTTGATGGAGAGAGTATCGAGGAAGTAAGACAACGTGAAATGTTTTATTTGAATATGGTATGGTTTATGCAAACATTGCTGGAACGAAAAGACCGTATGAGCATGGGGGCCAGTCTTGAAGTTCGTGTTCCATTTGCAGATCATCACCTTGTGGAATATGCGTGGAATATTCCTTGGGAAATGAAAAATTTAGGTGGTATGGAAAAGGGTTTACTTCGTAAAGCAATGCAACATTTATTGCCAGAAGAAGTTTTAAATCGGAAAAAGAATCCATACCCTAAAACTTATCATCCAGTTTATACAGCAGGCGTTCAAAAATGGCTAAAAGAAATAGTAGAGGATAAAAATTCAATTCTTCATGAATTATTTGAACGACGGAAGTTAATAGAGCTAATTGAATCTGGTGGCAGCTCTTTCAAAGTTCCTTGGTACGGACAATTAATGGCAGGTCCACAGCTTTTAGCTTATTTGGGGCAAATTCATACATGGTTTGAGTTTTATAATATCCAGCTAATCGAATCATAATATCGATTTCGCCTTGGCGTAATTGTTGTTGCTGACGCTTCGCTTTCGCACAGAAAACATTTGTTGCTGACGCTTCGCTTTCGCACAGAAAACATTTGTTGCTGACGCTTCGCTTTCGCACAGAAAACATTTGTTGCTGACGCTTAGCTTTCGCTACAAGAATGAAGATAAAAGAAAATACCAATCAACCTTTTAACGTGAGGTTGATTGGTGTTTTTTCTGTATATCCCAACAGTTCATTAGCTTTTCAATAGAAGGTTCAATTTCATGTGCAGGTATACTTCCGAAACCTAGTAAAAATTGAGCTTGTGAGACTGTGGAGTGATCCAGGCGATAATCAGATAGTGGATAGATTCTAATTTCCGCATTGGAGGCAAGCTGCTGTAATTGCTTTTCAGATAAAGTATGTTGTACATCCAGTAAAATATGCATGCCTGCTTGTTCGCCAGTAATGTTAATTTGATTAGAATAGTTTTCTAAAATAGAAGTAAGTTTTTCATGCTTTTTTCGATAAACCTTCCTCATTCGATTTAAATGCTTTGCAAAATGGCCGTCACGCATAAAATTAGCTACGATATGTTGATCGAAACGAGGTACTGTTGATGAATAGTAATTAAATACGTCATTATAAGTAGCAAGTAATTTTGGTGGAAGTACAAAATAAGCAACACGCAGGGATGGCATTAATGATTTAGTAAATGTACTCATATAAATGACTTTATCATTTCGATCTAATGCGTGAAGTGCAGGAATTGGTTTTCCAGTATAACGAAATTCGGAATCATAATCATCTTCAATAATGTATCGAGAGGCGCTTTGTGCAGCCCAATTTAAAGCCTGTGCACGTCTTGTTGCCGATAATACTGCTCCTGTTGGGAATTGGTGTGATGGCGTGATATAAACAACGTCAGCACTAGTTTTTTCGAGCTCATGAATGACAATTCCTTCATCATCGACCGCAATTGGGTAGACTTTTCGTTTATGCTGTGAAAACATACGATGCACAGCTGGATAACCTGGGTTTTCAAGCGCAAAGCAAGTATCGTCACTAAAGAGGCGCAAAATCATTGGTAGTAGCTGTTCTGTCCCTGAGCCGATTACAATTTGTTCGGGACTACAAACAACCCCGCGTGATTGAAATAAATAATTAGCAATCTCTGTTCGTAAAGATAGTTCCCCTTGAGGCTCACCCGTTAATAATAATTCCTTTGAAGCATCATCAAACAGCTCTTTTGCATATTTCCTCCATGTTTGAAAAGGGAAGGCATCAATATCAATAGAACCAGGATTAAAATCTATCTTGTACGATTTTTTCTTAGGTTGTTCGTTTAAGGACGCTGCTGTGTCCTGCTGAATATACGGAAGCTCGTCAATTTCCTCTACAAAATAACCAACGCGGGATTTAGACATAATATAGCCTTCTGCAAGTAGCTGTGCATATGCAATTTCAATAGTTGTTTGAGAAATATTCAAAAAATCGGCTAATTTTCTTTTTGATGGTAATTTTTCTCCTACTGCTATTTTCTTTGTAATAATAGCTTCTTTAATACCGCTATAAAGCTGATCATAGAGCGGTTTTCCACCATCTTTTTCTAGCTGAAATAATAGCATGTCCATGTTCGTTAATCCTCCTGGCCTTATAATTATTTTGAAAACTGGATATTTTTATATGGTCAATTTCAATTATACTAAATTTCATCATAAAGGTGGAGGTTAGAAATCATGAGACAAACAGGTACAGAATTAGTTAAGCGCGGAATGGCAGAAATGCAAAAGGGTGGCGTCATTATGGATGTTATTAATGCAGAACAGGCGAAAATTGCGGAAGCGGCAGGAGCTGTGGCTGTTATGGCATTAGAACGAGTACCATCAGACATTCGTAAGGCGGGTGGTGTTGCACGTATGGCTGATCCTCGTATTGTCGAGGAGGTGATAGGGGCTGTATCCATTCCTGTCATGGCTAAAGCACGTATTGGACATATTGTAGAAGCAAGAGTGTTAGAAGCAATGGGTGTCGATTATATTGATGAGAGTGAAGTATTAACTCCAGCAGATGAGGAGTTTCATTTATTAAAAAGTGATTACACAGTGCCCTTTGTTTGTGGGTGTCGTGATTTAGGAGAAGCTGCTCGACGTATTGGCGAAGGGGCTTCCATGCTACGAACTAAAGGGGAACCAGGGACGGGTAATATTGTAGAGGCAGTTCGCCATATTCGTAAAGTGAATGCGCAAGTACGTAAGGTTGTTGGAATGACAGAGGATGAATTAATGACAGAAGCTAAATTGCTTGGTGCTCCTTTTGAATTATTAAGAGAAATTAAGCGTCTTGGCCGTTTACCAGTCGTAAATTTTGCAGCAGGTGGAGTTGCTACGCCAGCTGATGCAGCATTAATGATGGAGCTTGGAGCTGACGGTGTATTTGTTGGCTCTGGTATTTTTAAATCAGAAAATCCAGAGAAATTTGCTCGTGCAATTGTTGAAGCCACTACGCATTATAAGGACTACAAGCTAATTGCCGAAATTTCAAAAGAGCTAGGTGTTCCGATGAAAGGTATCGATATTGCACAGCTTAGTCAAAATGAGCGTATGCAAGAGCGAGGCTGGTAAGATGAAACGAATCGGTGTTTTAGCTTTACAGGGAGCGGTACGAGAGCATGTGCAAATGATAGAATCTCTTGGATACGAAGCTGTCTTAGTAAAACAAAGAAATGATTTAGAGAAGCTTGATGGACTCGTCTTACCTGGTGGAGAAAGCACAACAATGCGAAAATTGCTGAATCGATATGAGCTATTAGAGCCAATTCGTACACTTGCAAAGCAAGGTTTACCGATGTTGGGAACATGTGCGGGATTAATTTTATTGGCAAAGGAATTAGTAGATTATGAGTCACATTTAGCTGTAATGGACGTGGTAGTTGCACGTAATTCTTATGGACGCCAGGTAGATAGCTTTGAGGTTAAGCTCGACATACCTGAAATAGGTGTTGCCATTCCAGCTGTCTTTATACGTGCGCCACATATTGTTTCCGTAGGTGAAGGTGTTGAAGTATTAGCAGAGCATGACGGGAAAATCGTGTTAGCAAAGGACAATCATTTATTAGGCTGTTCCTTCCATCCTGAATTAACGTCAGATGCACGTATTCTTGAATATTTTGTATCTTCTATGGTATGACTTGCAAAATCTCAATTCATATAGTACAGTATGGATAAAATTTAAATAACTGAACACGATGATGGGAAGTAGTAGCAAGCACGTTTTTTTTAGAGAGTCAGCGGGTGGTGGAAGCTGATAAAAGCACTTGTGAATCCGTCCTGGAGTTGCGCAGTCGAAGTTAATGAAGTAGGCTGTCGCCGGCTGAAATGCCGTTATGAGATAAGTGGATTAGACAAAGTACAATGTGTCTAGTCAATTAGGGTGGCAACGCGGGTAGCTCTCGTCCCTTTTGGGGATGAGGGCTTTTTTGTGTTTTCTACTAAATATTTTCCCATCATTAAGAATCTACTGGAGGTATGACGATGTTAGATATTAAACGCGTGCGCGACAATTTCGCGGAAATTAAAGAAATGCTATTAACACGTAATGAGGATTTAGGAAACTTAGACGACTTTGAACAATTAGATGCAAAGCGTCGTGAATTAATTGCAAAAACAGAAGAGCTTAAAGCTGAGCGTAATAAAGTATCTGAGCAAATTTCTATCATGAAGCGTAATAAAGAAAATGCAGATGAAGTTATTGCACGTATGCGTCAGGTTGGCGATGAAATTAAAGAGCTAGATGTCCAATTAAATGATGTAGAAGACCGCTTTAAAGATATGATGATGCGTTTACCAAACATTCCACATGAATCTGTACCAGTTGGCACAACAGAGGACGATAATGTAGAGGAATATACTTGGGGTGAGATTCCAACATTTGATTTTGACATTAAAGCACACTGGGATATCGCTACAGATTTAAAAATTGTAGACTTTGAACGTGGTGCAAAAGTGACTGGTAGTCGTTTCTTATTCTATCGTGGCCTTGGTGCTCGTTTAGAACGTGCATTAATGACGTTTATGATGGACTTACATGCAGAAGAGCATGGCTATGAAGAAATGCTACCACCTGTAATTGTCAATCGTGATAGCTTAACTGGTACAGGACAACTACCTAAATTTGAGGAAGATGTCTTCAAATTAGATGACACAGATTATTTCATGATTCCAACAGCAGAAGTACCTGTGACAAACTTCTATCGTGATGAAATTTTATCAGTTGAAGCATTACCACAGGGCTTTGCAGCATACAGTGCATGCTTCCGTTCAGAAGCGGGTTCTGCAGGTCGCGATACACGTGGGTTAATTCGCCAACATCAATTCAACAAAGTGGAATTAGTACGCTTTGTAAAACCAGAAGAATCTTATGAACAGCTAGAATTATTAACAGGCCATGCTGAAAAAGTACTGCAATTATTAGGATTACCTTACCGCAAACTAAAAATGTGTACAGCTGATTTAGGCTTTACTGCAGCGAAAAAGTACGATTTAGAGGTTTGGATCCCAGCTCAAAATATGTACCGTGAAATCTCTTCATGCTCTAACTTTGAAGATTTCCAAGCACGTCGAGCAAATATTCGCTTCCGTCGTGAGCCAAATGCAAAACCAGAGTATGTACACACATTAAACGGCTCAGGTCTAGCAATCGGTCGTACAGTAGCAGCAATCCTAGAAAATTATCAGCAAGCCGACGGAAGCGTAGTGATTCCTGAAGTTTTAAGACCATATATGGGCGGAAAAGAAGTAATTGCTCCAAAGTAAACTTGGGCGAAAAATGTAAGAAACTACTGTTGAAAATTTACCTCAACAGTAGTTTTTCTTTTAAAAAAGTATGCTAACGAACAAATTTATGCGAATTATAATGTCTTAAACTTCTTCATTTTCAACAATTAATGCTTGTCGCGCTTTTTTCTCGGCTTTTTTCCGTTCACGTAAAGCTCGGAAAAAATCGGTTAAGATTTGTCCGCATTCCTCGGCTAAAATCCCTTCTGTTACTTCACATTCGTGGTTAAAGCGAGCATCGTTTAATAAACGATAGAGTGAATCAACACAGCCAGCTTTTATATCTCTTGCACCATATACAACACGAGGTACACGAGATTGTAAAATTGCACCTGCACACATAGGGCAAGGTTCAAGTGTCACATAGAGTGTTGTTTTTTCAAGGCGCCAGCTCCCTATTTTTTTACAAGCCTCTTGAATAACCATTAGTTCAGCGTGCGTTGTCGCGTTTTGTGTTGTTTCTCGTAAATTATGAGCCCGTGCAATAATCTTTCCATCGTATACAAGCACAGCTCCTATTGGTACTTCTCCAAGTAAAGCTGCTTTCTTAGCTTCTTCCAGTGCACTGTTCATAAACAATCGGTCTGTTTCAAAAATATCCACTATAATCTCTCCTTATTATTTAGTGTATCTTGCTTAATTGACAATTGCTACTATCAAGTGTGCCATGGCATACATGTAGCTGTCGCTTGGCTTTCGCTACAGAAAACATTTGTTGCTACCGCTGCGCTTTCACACAGATAAACAATTCGTCCAGATTCAGTAAGAAGTTAAAACGTTGACATTTCCAATCTAACCTTTTTATATTTATATATGAACACATGCTCATATATAAATATAAAAAGGTTAGGGGTAAACTAAATGAATGAAAAATTACAAAATACAGAGGTTCAGACTAACAAAGAGCAACATTTAGACGAAGAAACGCTATTCGTTGTGTCTCAAACATTTAAAGCATTAAGTGATCCGACAAGAATTCGTATTTTAAATTTATTATGTACGGATGAACATTCAGTCAACGACATTGCAGAAATTTTAGATTTAGGTCAATCAACAGTTTCACATCAGTTACGTTTTTTGAAAAATTTACGGTTAGTGAAATATAGAAGAGAAGGCACAACTATATATTATTCAAAAGATGATGATCACATTATGAATTTGTTGATGCAGGCTATAGAGCATGCTGCACATAACTAGAGTTAATGGAGGGGTAAAATATGGGGCATAATCATGATCACAGCCATGACCATACACATGGCGCAAATAAAAAAGTGTTAATATTATCATTTATTATTATTACGAGTTATATGATTGTTGAAGCGATTGGTGGCTATTTAACAAATAGTTTGGCTCTTTTATCTGATGCAGGACATATGTTAAGTGACTCAATTTCATTAGCAATAGCCTTACTTGCTTTTATGTTTGGAGAAAAGGCTGCGAGCTATAGTAAAACATACGGTTATAAACGATTTGAAATTTTAGCAGCGGTATTAAATGGTGTGACTTTAATTTTGATTGCTTTATTCATTTTCTATGAAGCAATAAAACGTTTTGCAAATCCACCGGAAGTGGCAACTACAGGGATGCTGATTATTAGTACAGTCGGTCTTTTGATTAATATTTTGGTAGCTTGGATTATGATGCGTGGCAGTGATACAAAAGATAATTTAAATATGCGTGGAGCTTTTTTACACGTATTAAGCGATATGCTTGGATCTGTAGGAGCCATCGTTGCTGCACTATTCATTATGTTTTTTGGTTGGGGCTGGGCTGATCCACTAGCGAGTGTTATTGTTGCAATATTAGTATTAAGAAGCGGCTACTACGTAACGAAGGCTGCTGTCCATGTTCTTATGGAAGGAACACCTTCAAACGTTGACGTTCAAGAGATCATACAAACTATTATACAAACTGATGGAGTTTATAGCATTCACGATTTACACATTTGGACAATAACAAGTGGAACAAATGCACTTTCTTGTCATGCAGTTGTTGATGATCACCTAAAAATTGCGGACAGTGAGGATATATTACGAGAAATTGAACATAATCTTGAGCATAAGGGCATAAAGCATGTAACAATTCAATTGGAAACAGTAGCGCATAAGCATGATAATTCAATTTTATGTACAATAAAAAATGAGCAGTCGAATCATCATCACCATCATTAAAAAATTTTAAAAATTTTCAGCTTTACATACCCTTCATGGGTATGGTACTATAATTGTGAAGTAGGAGGTGCATTTAATGGAGGATATAGTGAAAGAAGATGCTTGTCAAACAGAGGAAGCTACTTCGTGTCGAAAAAGTCATCATCCTGAACGCGTTAAAAAGGATTTAACGACTCGTTTGAATCGAATTGAAGGGCAAATCCGAGGTATTAAAGGAATGATTGACAAAGACGTTTACTGTGATGATATTATTACGCAACTGTCTGCCACACAGTCTGCTTTAAATAGCGTAGCAAAGATATTATTAGAAGGTCATTTAAAGGGATGTGTAGTAGATCGCTTATCAGAAGGTGATGAGGCAGTGTTAGACGAATTAGTAGTAACTATTCAAAAATTAATGAAAAAGTAAAAATAAATATATACCCCAGTATTAAAAATAAAAGGAGAGATATTTTATGCAAAACGTAACTTTAAACGTACAAGGAATGTCATGTGGACATTGCGTAAACGCAGTGGAAAAAAGTGTTGGCGCTTTAACTGGCGTTGAACAAGTAAAAGTAAACTTAGCTGATGGCTTAGTAGATGTAGCATTTGACCAAACACAAGTATCTCTAGACCAAATTAAAGAAACAATCGATGATCAAGGCTATGACATTAAATAGTATAAGTAGGGTGCTCTTGTAGCACTCTCTTATTTTCAATTTTATATACCCCTGGTTGGTATGTGGAGAGGAGAATTAATCATGAGTTCTGAAATAAAAGAAGCGAATTTGCAAATTACAGGTATGACATGTGCAGCCTGTGCCACTCGTATAGAAAAAGGTTTAAATAAAATGGATGGTGTAGAACAAGCGACGGTTAATTTAGCCCTTGAAAAATCATCGATTAAATATGATTCAACAAAGTTAAGTGAAGAGGATTTTGAAAAGAAAATTGAAGCTCTTGGCTACGGTGTCGTTAAACAAAAAACTGAATTCGACATTACTGGCATGACATGTGCAGCCTGCGCTACACGTATAGAAAAGGGTTTAAATAAACTAGTAGGTGTTTCCTCTGCGAACGTAAACTTAGCACTCGAAAAAGCAACAATTGAGTTTAACCCATCCGAGGTGACGATTGCAGACATTATTGCAAAGGTTGAGAAATTAGGATATGAAGCGCATCAAAAAGCAGATGATAAAGATGCAGTAGATCATCGAGAACAGGCCATCAAACAACAGCAGCATAAATTTATTTTATCGGCCATTCTTTCATTACCACTACTCTGGACGATGGTAGGACATTTTTCAATTACATCATTTTTATATGTCCCTGAGTTTTTAATGAATCCGTGGGTACAAATGGTGTTGGCTACTCCTGTTCAGTTTATCATTGGAAAGCAATTTTATGTTGGAGCCTACAAAGCTTTGCGCAATGGTAGTGCTAATATGGATGTACTTGTAGTTATGGGGACATCTGCGGCTTATTTTTATAGTGTATATCAAGCAATTATTACCGCAGGATCACATCATGCCCCTCACCTATATTTTGAAACGAGTGCCGTATTAATTACTTTAATTTTATTAGGTAAATTATTTGAGGCAAAAGCAAAAGGTCGCTCATCTGAAGCAATTAAAAAATTAATGGGCCTTCAGGCAAAAACAGCCATTGTTGTTCGTGAAGGTGTGGAGAAAGAAGTACCATTAGAAGAAGTAGTCATTGGTGACATTATTTTAGTGAAACCAGGTGAAAAAATTCCTGTTGATGGTGAGGTATTAGAAGGAACAACAGCTGTAGATGAATCGATGTTAACGGGGGAAAGTTTACCTGTTGATAAAAAGCAAGGTGACCTATTATTTGGTTCCACTATTAATAAAAATGGCTTTATTAAAATGACAGCAACTAAAGTCGGTCGAGATACAGCTTTAGCTCAAATTATTAAAGTTGTAGAAGATGCACAGGGCTCCAAAGCACCCATTCAGCGCTTAGCAGACCAAATTTCGGGCGTCTTTGTACCAATCGTTGTTGGCATTGCACTTGTCACGTTTTTAATTTGGATTATCTGGGTGAAACCTGGTGAATTTACGCCTGCACTTGAAGTATTAATTGCAGTTCTTGTTATCGCTTGCCCATGCGCTCTTGGATTAGCAACGCCAACATCTATTATGGCGGGCTCCGGTCGTGCGGCGGAATTCGGTATTTTATTTAAAGGTGGAGAGCATTTAGAGCAAACGCAAAGCATCAATACAGTAGTTGTTGATAAAACAGGTACAGTGACTCACGGCAAACCTGTATTAACGGATGTTGTACTAGCGGCAAATCAAGACGAAGTACGTTTTTTATCGTTAATTGGTGCAGCGGAGAAGCAATCAGAACATCCGTTAGCAGAAGCAATTGTTCAAGGAATTGCTGATCGTGGTATCGACCTAGGAGATGTTCAATTCTTTGAAGCAATACCAGGTTACGGTGTGCAAGCGACTGTATCTGGTCAAGGAATTGTCATCGGTACTCGTAAATTGATGCAGCAATACGGTATTCATATTGATGATATCCTACCAACAATGGAGCAATTAGAGGAAAGCGGTAAAACGGCAATGTTAGCTGCGATTAACGGTCAGTATGCTGGTCTAGTAGCAGTTGCTGATACAGTGAAGGATACTTCAAAAGAAGCTGTTAGTCGTCTACAAGAAATGGGCATTACCGTTATTATGATGACTGGTGACAACGAACGTACAGCACAAGCAATTGGAGCAGAAGTTGGTGTGGATCATGTGATTGCAGAAGTACTTCCAGAAGGCAAAGCTAATGAAGTGAAAAATCTGCAAGCTACAGGTAAAAAAGTGGCGATGGTTGGTGATGGCATTAATGATGCGCCGGCACTTGCGACAGCGAATATTGGGATGGCGATTGGTACCGGTACAGACGTGGCTATGGAAGCAGCGGATATCACACTTATTCGAGGCGATTTAAACAGTATTGCGGATGCTATCATCATGAGTCGTAAAACAATGCGCAATATTAAACAAAACTTATTCTGGGCATTTGCTTACAATACATTAGGGATTCCAATTGCAGCAATTGGTTTACTAGCTCCTTGGGTAGCAGGTGCAGCAATGGCGTTTAGTTCAGTATCTGTCGTTTTAAATGCACTGCGCTTACAGCGAGTTAAATTATAAGGGTAACGATAGATCCACTTTGAGTGGGTCTATTTTTTTATTTATTTCAGTAGATGTCAGGGAATTGGTTTTGACCTCCTATTTTAATAGAGAAATAGTTTGATTCTGTTCTTCACTTTCTCACTATGATACAATGAAAAGCACTGATTCATTTTTAACTTCTAAAAGAAATCCTTCGGACGCAATTATGCCGAGGCATAATTGATATAATTATACAAACCTCGAGAGACGGGGTAATTGACGATAGAATCCATAGAACATAAAGGAGGAGCTTCTGGTGACGGTTCCATTTGTTACGGTAGAAGGTCCGATTGGTGTTGGTAAAACCTCTTTATCTAAAGAGATGGCAGCGACATTTAATTACCATCTATTAAAAGAAATAGTAGACGAAAACCCTTTTCTAAATAAGTTTTATGAAAACATAGAGGAATGGAGCTTTCAGACGGAAATGTTCTTCTTATGTAATCGCTATAAACAATTATCAGATATAAAAAAATTCCGTTTAACGCAAGATAAACCTGTTGTAGCGGACTACCACATTTTTAAAAATTTAATATTTGCCAAGCGTACATTACTATCAACTGAGTATGATAAATACGAAGAAATTTATAAAATATTAACGAAAGATATGCCTGTTCCAAATGTAGTTGTTTATTTACATGCCAGTGTTGATACGTTGATGAAACGTATTGCGATGCGTGGTCGTGAATTTGAAAAGATGATTTCACGAGATTACATGGAGCAACTAGTGGCAGATTATCATTCTTTTATCGAGCATTTTGAGAACATGCATCCCGAAATTCCTGTTATTCGATTTAATGGTGATCAGCTTGATTTCGTAAAAAATCCAAATGATTTGAAATATGTTTTACAAACAATAAAGGACACGTTACAACAAAGGAGCTTGCAACAATGAATTTGAGAGAGAAATACGATATTCCTCCACAAACAGTCATTACAATCGCTGGTACGGTTGGTGTGGGGAAGTCAACAATGACAAAGGCGTTGGCAGAGGCGCTTAATTTCCGTACGTCATTTGAAAAGGTGGATACCAATCCATATTTAGATAAATTTTATGAGGACTTTGAAAAATGGAGCTTCCATCTACAGGTGTATTTTTTAGCGGAGCGTTTTAAGGAACAGAAGCGAATTTTTGAATATGGCGGAGGGTTTATTCAAGATCGCTCAATCTACGAAGATACTGGAATTTTTGCTAAGATGCACTATGACAAAGGTACAATGAGTCCCACAGATTACGAGACGTATACAAATTTATTTGATGCGATGGTGATGACACCGTACTTCCCTCATCCAGATTTACTTGTTTATCTAGAGGGGCCAATTGATGCTGTAATTGGGCGTATTCAAGAGCGTGGACGTACAATGGAGCAACAAACACCGAATGATTATTGGATTGAAATGCACGAACGCTATGAGAACTGGATCAATAATTTTAATTCATGCCCAGTTCTACGATTAGATATTAATGATTATGATTTATTAAAAAATCCTGAAGCAATTGATTCAATTGTGAGCCGCATCAGTCATATGCTAAAACAAACGAGTCATTTACGTAAATAGAAGGTCTATTAAAGCTAATATTTCTAAAACAATAGGAAGATAAATTTTGGCGTTCTGGCCGAAAGCGAAGCGACAGGCATAAACAAGCAGTTGAAGAAAATAAATGATCAAAAGACGTGAGACAATATGTAACCTATTGTGTCACGTCTTTTGAGTAGGAGGGATTGCTATAAGAATAGCGGTGTATTGCGGTTCTGGGTTAGGCAGAAACCCAATTTATGCAGAGAAGGCAGCCGAATTAGGTACTGTGTTAGCTCAAAATGGTCATGGTGTCGTTTATGGTGGTTCGAAAACAGGATTAATGGGGAAAGTAGCAGATGCAGTATTAGAGGCTGGAGGAGAGATTATTGGTGTGATGCCGACTCATTTGCAGGAGCGGGAATTAGCACATGCCTCGCTAACGGAGATTCATTTTGTTGAGTCTATGCATGTACGTAAAGCCAAAATGGTAGAGTTAGCAGATGCTTTTATAGCTTTACCAGGTGGTGGTGGGACAATGGATGAATATTTTGAAGTGTTTACGTGGGCACAAATAGGATTACATGAAAAGCCAGTAATTTTATATAATGTAAATGGCTTTTATGATGCACTTTTACAACAATTTCAGAAAATGCTCGAGGAAGGTTTTATACGCATGGAACAAAAATCACTTATTTGTATAGCTGCTACATCGGAAGAAGTATTAAACTTTTTAAAAAAACATGGGTAATATGCCCATGTTTTTTCTGCAATAAATAATCTGTATAAGTATTTTTGTTGGGCCCATTAACATAAAAATTTTAGTTCGCTAATAAAATGAAAGAGGTGTAGGTTATGCAGACAATAAATACAGAAGTTACTGATGATCTAGTAGTGCTGGCAATTGAACGAAATATAGCCATTATCCGTTTTGATATGGATCATAAAGTTGCCTATGTGAATGAACTATTTGCCAAAACATTAGGCTATAAAGTTGAGGAAATGATAGGAAAAGATCATAAGGATTTTTGTTTACCGGAATTTGCGAATAGCATAGAATACGGGAAATTTTGGCGCAACTTAGCTGCTGGTAATAGCTATCAGGATAAAATCGAAAGAATTGATGCAAGTGGAAATAGAATTTGGCTTGAGGCTACTTATATGCCTGTTTTCGCTAATAATTCAAGAAAGGTAATTGGCGTATCGAAAATCGCAACAAATATTACTGAACGCCAAAATGAAATTGTTACTGTAGCTGATACATTAAAGGTCATGTCTAAAGACCTTTATAGCCGTTCGGAGGCTGGTATTCAAAATAGTGAGGATTTACTAGAAACAGTGAAAGAGGTTTCACAAGAGTCTGCCGATAATGTGAGAAATCTTGCGCAGCTACAGAAGCAAGCTGAATCTATTAAAGGGATTGTGAAAACCATTCAAGAAATTGCTTCTCAAACAAATTTACTTGCACTAAATGCAGCTATTGAAGCAGCAAGAGCTGGTGAGTATGGCCGAGGCTTTGATGTTGTAGCAAAAGAGGTTAGAAAACTTTCCGTAAGGGTAGAGCAATCTATTTCAGAAGTAAAAGATAATGTTGAAGGCATAGAGCGAGAGATTGGACAAGTCACTGAAAGTATCACGCGTATAGCTGAAAAAGTTGAAAAAACAAATGGTCAAATTAATGTAACGACAAATGATTTTGCCGAAATTGCTACTGCAGCAGAGGCATTAGATGAACAATCAAGGCACTTTATCGAAATAATATAAAATTGCGCCATATTAGAGCGAGGTAGTTTATCTAATATGGCGCAATTTTTTAACTTTATTTATCCCTTTCCACGTTTCATAAGAACGCAATAATTACAAGAATCAGAGGAAAGGTTGACGTTTGCTGCACACCGATGATGGGCCAGTCAGTATATTTGTAGTGCTCTTTCAATTGCTGAAATACTTACTAAAGGGCATTGCTGTAATAGATATCCCTCAAATGTCTTATTTACATAATTTTCTGATTTATATTGAAATAATAGCTGAATTTTATTTACAATAATTGTGTAAGGCTTTCATAAATCATAATAGGGGTGTTATAGATGACAAAGGTGGAAGTAAGTTTTAAGCATTTACCAACGACTGCGGTATCAGATGCAACTGGAGGACATACGAATTTACGCAGTGATATTAAACCGTTAGCAGATCATTTTAAAATTGCTGGTCGTGCGGTAACAGTGCGTTTACCAGATGGTGAAAATGGTGCGGTACTGGAAGCCATTCGAGCTGCTGGAGAAGGAGATATTTTAGTAATTGACGCTAAAGGGAATACCAATCGTGCAGTTGCCGGTGATTTTGTTCTTTCATTAGCGAAGGGTATTGGTATACAGGGCATTGTCGTTGATGGTGTTATTCGTGATATTGCAGCTATTCGTGAGCTAGACTTTCCTGTATTTTCACTTGGTACAACGGTAGCAGCTGGCAATAAAAACGGAGGTGGGGAAGTAAATGTTCCTATTGCTATTGGGGGCGTTGCTGTTAATCCTGACGATTATATTATTGGGGATATGGACGGTGTTGTTGTGGTGCCTCAGAATGATGCAGAGCGTATTGTTGCTGCTGCTGAGGCCAAAATCCAAAAGGATGAAATACGTGCACAAGAAGCACACGTAGACGGGAAAGAATCAATTATTGCTTATTTAGATAAAGTATTAACTTCTTTAAATTAAAAAAACCCTCACGATGCCATCCATACATCGTGAGGATTTTTTTAAGTTTTATGCTAAATTTTCATTATCTTTAAAGTAATTTTTCATTTTTTCCGTATCGAAACGGCCTTCCCATTTCGCCATTACTAATGACGCAAGTGAGTTACCAATTACGTTAACGACTGTACGTCCCATATCAAGAATACGATCGATACCTGCGATGAATGCTAAACCTTCAATTGGAATGCCGACAGTACCTAAAGTTGCTAGAAGCACAACGAAGGATACTCCTGGAACACCTGCAATCCCTTTAGATGTAACCATTAATACAAGCATTAATGTAATTTGTTCACCAATGCTTAGGTGAATACCATACATTTGAGCAATAAATAATGCAGCAATAGCTTGGTACAATGTAGAACCATCTAGGTTAAAGGAGTAACCGGTAGGAATAACAAAGGATACGATATCTTTTGGTGCACCTAGTTTCTCCATTTTCATCATAATTCGTGGTAATACAGCTTCAGAACTTGCTGTTGAGAACGCTAAAATCAGCTCATCTTTTAGTACTTTAATTAAGAAGAAGATGTTGATACCCGCGAATTTTGCAACAAGACCTAGAACTACAAAGATAAAGAATAGCATTGTTGCATAAACAAGTATAGCAAGTTTGCCGAGTGGTATAAGTGAAGCGAATCCATATTTGGAAACGGTTACACCAATTAAACCAAATACCCCAATTGGAGCGAATTTCATTACGAGGTTAGTTACCCAGAACATAGCATCTGCTACCCCTTGGAAGAAGTCTAATACTGGTTTACCTCGTTCGCCAACGGCAGCTACCCCTAAACCAAAAATAACTGAGAAGAAGATTATAGCAAGCATATTACCTTCAGACATAGCCTGAATGATATTTGTTGGTACAATGCCTACAATAATATCAAATGGTCCTTCATGCTTTACTTCTTCTGTAGTTGCAACATATTTCGAAATATCTCCTTGAGAGAGCTCGTTCATGTTTACACCTGCACCTGGTTGGAATAAGTTTGCAGAAAGTAAACCAATTACAATTGCTACTGTTGTAATAATTTCAAAGTAAATAAGTGATTTACCGCCTAATCGTCCAAGCTGTTTCATATCTCCAGTTCCAGCAACACCAACGATTAAAGTCGAGATAATGATCGGTACAACAATCATCTTAATTAGATGAAGGAAAATATCACCTAGAGGTTGTAAATATGTTTCGATTTTTGGGTTTCCGTAAAAAATACCGCCAACAATAATCCCTAAAATCAAACCGATTAAAATTTGAGTCGCTAAACTGATTCTAAATTTCTTCTTCAAAACCTTAGTACCCCCTAATATTAAAATTTTTAGGACTTGCCTTACTTTAATAATACGGAGGACTTATGAAATCCGACAAAATCCGAGAAAATTAATTTATTTTTGTTAAAATGTCTGAATATAATACCTGAATAAACTTCTTAATATTAACCTTTGCTTTACGATTTCCGTGATCTTCTATCTGAGTCATAAGCTGACGAATTTCTTTAAAGTCAAAGTATCGAGGTGCGTAATATTCAAATTCGGAGTTTGTATAATCCACGACACCTAAATTAGCGAGATTTATCATCGCTGCTAATATTGTACGGCGTACACGCTGTTCAATGGCTTTACTTTCCTTCAAAATTTCATCTGGTGTAGCCTTTGTGACAGCTGCAATTTCCTCATAAAGTTCCTTTAATGGAGGAAGTGGCGCAATTTTGTGCTGATGTGCAAGCAATGTTTCGATGATAGCTATAATATCTTCGCTTCCGAGTTCACCAACGATACCCATATCATTTAAGATGGATTGAATATGATCACGTGATGTTGCTTTATGATTTATTTGTTCACTTAGATCGATATTTGTAAGTGATTGGCGAATAATAAGCAATGAGTTTTTTAGGCGAAATTGTTCAGTTGTTTTACGTAAAACATTCTCAACCTCAATACGGTTTATAGGTTTATGAATAAAGAAATCTATACCTTGCTCATATGCCTCACCTACCATTTCCTTATTCACTACTTGAGAAATCATGACAAATTGTCCCTCAAAACGATTTTGAATAAGGTGCTCGACTGTTGCTATCCCATCAAGCTTAGGCATAAGCAAATCAATCAGCACAAACTCTGGCTGTGTCATTAAAATTTGTGGAATGGCGTCCTCACCATTGCGTGCTTCACCAATTACTGTACCTAAACCACTATCTTCAATAATTTGCTTTAACATGACCCGACTTGCACGATCATCATCTACAATAAAATACCTCATTTAAGTCTCTCCCGTTTGAATAGTTTGCGTAGGAACTGTAATTTTAAACATCGTGTTTTGATTGTTTGATTCAACGGTTATTGAGCCATTTAATTTATTTACCAATTCAACAACATGTGAAAGCCCAATACCTGTTGCTGCGACACCGTCTACATTATATTTTGTGGTGTATCCAGGTTCAAAAATAATAGAGAGATTACTTTGTGGGATACCCTTCCCGTTATCACATACTGTTATTAAAGTATCATCCTGTTGCTGCTGAATGGCAATAGAAATGATGCCTTGACCATCGATTGCTTCAATAGCATTAGCTGTTAAATTATTTAAAAGTGCAAGCAATGCAATATGTTCTTTCGTTTGAAAATCGCCGTCAATTTTTATTTTAAACTCAATTTCTTTCCTTAAAAATTCTGCGTATTTACTGTTGCCGTCTTCGATAAAATGTAATAATTCTGATAATCTTAGGGAGCCAAAGCTCTTCTCCCCAACAATTTTAGAAATACCTGCATAAATGCGTTGCGAATCCTTCTTTACTTCATGAATTTCCTGGGCAATATGAAGTGCCTGTAAACTTTCTGCACGATTGCCTAGAGTTTTTAACTGTCGATATAAATCAAACCCGCTGGCTGTAATTACTTCTATGTGGTTCATAGATTTTTTTAAATAAAGTGTCTCAACATATAAATCTGAGCCGATAGTAAGCATCTCCTGAACACGTTTTTTTTGCTCAGCGATTAAAATGGAACTATAAATACCAACAACAAAAAAACTACGTAATAAAGCAACTGCTAACAGTATAAGTAAATCATGAAGGAGTAAAAAAGTATAAGAATTTATTAAAAAACGAAATAGTTGTTCCACTAAATTACTGAATACTTCACTAAACGCAACTAGCAATCCAAGAAATAGTGGTTTTTCTCTATATTGATGAATGCTTAGAATTTGTAGGCATATTGCAAACAGTATATAAAATGCAGCAGCAGGTAAATGTATAAGTAAACCATCTACTAATGGAACATCATGTATAGAGTAATTAATGATAACTCGAAAAATGGTTGTCACGATGCTCGTAGTAATTCCAGCCAAAATGATAGGTGTAGGTCTAAGTAGAGTGCATAAAAAGAAAATAATACTTCCTAATCCAAAACGAAAAGGTGTATCAGCGAAAGGCATTATTTTAATCTCACTACCGATAGCAGTTAATAGAGCAATTATTAAAATCCAAGTGAGGGATGCTCGAGATAAGTAAAATTTCGAGTGCATAAAAAAATCCTTCCTAATCAATATTAACGAAGCAATATAGCAAAGAAAAAGTTTGCTAAGAGCTCGTTTCGTGTTTGCAATAAAAGTAATTGTACCACTACTTTTGATATTGCGTTGAGGTAGAACTCGACTTCGAAACGAAAGCGTTTTTGTCTAAAGAAAATATGATATAGATTATTCCCAGTTATAAAATCATAATTTACAATAAAAAAATACCACAACCTAAGTGGAAGTGGTATCTAGTAAGTGTTACATATAATTTTTAGGCAAAAAAAAACGGCTACTTTCGTAGTCGGAATTTTAAAACTGGAGGAGGTAGAGGGATTCGAACCCCCGCGCGGTGTTACCCGCCTGTCGGTTTTCAAGACCGATCCCTTCAGCCAGACTTGGGTATACCTCCATGTTGTTTTGTTGCATTGTCTCATCGACAAGAATTAATTTATCATATTTTAAAATACACGTCAACATATTTTCTCATGTTTTTTTATAATTGTTTATTTACAGTACAGATAGAATGTTCCATACAAATATTATGTGTATTAAGTTGCAATTTATTAAAACAGAAAGTATACTAGTTATTGCCGTGCTAGGTGGGAAGGTAGCGGTGTCCTGTAACTCGCAATCCGCTCTAGCGAGACTGAATTCCTTTTTCGAGGCTGTCCGTATTGTTTGGTCTGCCTTTTGCACGTAGTGTTGACGATTGGGTCCTGCGCAATGGATACCCATGAACCATGTCAGGTCCGGAAGGAAGCAGCATTAAGTGGTCTTATTCATGTGCCGCGGGGTTGCCTAATCTGAGCTAACGACAAGAGTAACGCTTATGTGCGGCTGTCGAAGAAAGGTGCACGGCATTAAATTGCCAATTCAAACGCATCCGTCTACAAAAGGCGGATGCGTTTTTTTGTATTATTTTTTATAATATTTGTTAGATTTTTTAGACGTATGGGCAATACCAGAACGTTTGAAGAAGTTATAAATAGTGCTAAGCAAACGGATAGGAGCTGAAAGCATCGGCCTTCATTACGAGTAGTGAAAGAGAATCGTCCCGAACTTTTAGAAAAACGATGACACTATTTTATAAATAATGAGGCAAATGCTATAATAAAACTAATCTATATAATGAAGAAAAGGAGAGGAAACCATTGACGTATCAAGCATTTTATCGTGTGTATCGACCGCAATCATTCCGAGAAATGTCTGGTCAAGCACATGTCAAAAGAACGCTACAAAATGCTCTCCTAGCGAATAAAACAACGCATGCTTATTTATTTTCCGGCCCACGTGGTACCGGGAAAACAAGTACGGCTAAAATTTTTGCAAAGGCTTTAAACTGTGAGCATGCACCATCAAATGAGCCTTGTAATGAATGTGCTACTTGTTTAAGTATTACAGATGGTTCTCATCCAGATGTTATTGAATTCGACGCGGCGTCTAATTCACGAGTTGAAGAAATACGTGACATCATTGAGAAAGTTCGATTTGCTCCTGCAAGTAGCAGATATAAAGTGTATATCATTGATGAAGTGCATATGCTTTCTACAAGTGCTTTTAATGCTCTTTTAAAGACATTAGAAGAACCACCTTCTCATGCTGTATTTATTTTAGCAACGACAGAGCCCCACAAATTGCCTGCTACGATTATTTCGCGATGTCAGCGCTTTGATTTCAAGCGTCTCTCAACCAATGATATTATTGAGCGCATGAAAGTTGTATTAGAGGATATTGAGTTACCATTTGAGGAACAAGGTTTAAAGGTAATCGCACAATCGGCAGCTGGTGGTATGCGTGATGCTTTAAGCTTATTAGATCAGGTTGTATCCTTCAGCGGAGAAAAGTTGAAGCTTGAGGATACATTACTTGTTACAGGTTCTATTAGTCAGGAAGTTTTCTATGAATTAGCAGAAGCTCTAAAAGTAAAAGATGTTGCACAAATGCTAGCGCTATTAGAGCAACTTATTGCAGATGGGAAAGATCCTCTTCGTCTTTCGGAGGACCTGATTACATTTTTCCGGGATTTATTATTATTGCAAACAAGTGAAGATTTGGCTGAATTATTAGAACTAGTATCACCGGAGGAGCGAGTATTTACATTAGCGCATGATTTTGCACCGGATTTACTATACGGTTACATTGATATTTTAGCGAAAACACAGCAAGAAATGCGGTTCTCCCACCATACAAAGATTTACTTGGAAACAGCATTACTTAAAATGGTGCAGTTTTCGGGTGGGATAGTTGGTCAAACTACCACTTCGAGTGAGGTAGCTATGAGCCCTGAAATCGCTCAAAAAATCGTGGCACTTGAGCAGATGGTGCAACAACTATCAGTTCAATTACAAGCTAGTGCTCCTACACAAACGACGCAAGCACCAAAAGAGCAACGTCAACGAGCTAAAAGTCCAAATGGCTATAAAGCACCAACAGGTCGTATTCAAGAGATACTAAAGGATGCTACAAAGCAAGATGTGCAACGTATCAAATCGGTTTGGGCACAGGCATTAAGCCAAATGCAAAAATCTCAATCAGCTCTTTTAGCGGAGGCTGAACCTGTTGCGGCATCTTCAAGTGCTTTTGTGTTAAAATTCAAGTATGATATTCATTGTCAAATGGTTGCTGATAATCAATCCCTAAAAGCTCAATTCACACAATTAATTGCAGGGCAAACTGGTATTATGTACGAAATGCTTTGTACGCCTGAAGAGGCTTGGTTAAAATTACGTGAAGAGTTTATTCGTGATCATGGCCTACAGCAGCAGAAAAATTCTCAGGATGAGACCGATCATGAAGTGGAATTATTAGAACCACCACCGGCAGAAATGCCAGAAGGGCCGTTTATCGACGATGCTCAACCACTTGCTTCACAAGATCCACTTGTAACGGAAGCAGAAAAACTGTTTGGTAAAGATTTTATTGAAATTGTAGAAGAATAATCATTTAGGAGGAATATGTTTATGCGTGGAATGGGAAATATGCAAGGTATGATGAAAAAAATGCAAAAAATGCAAAAAGAAATGATGGAGGCTCAAGAGGCTTTAAATGCAGAGCAATTTGAAGGCGCAGCTGGTGGCGGTATGGTGAAAGTAACTGTAACTGGTCAACGTGAAGTCGTAGAAGTAAATCTTGATCCATCAGTAGTAGATCCAGAAGATATCGAAATGCTACAAGATTTAATCGTTATTGCTACAAATGAAGCATTGAAAAAAGTAGATGAAAAAACAAATGCAACAATGGGTAAATTCACTCAAGGCATGAACCTTCCGTTCTAGGAGGTAAATAAATGTACTATCCAGAACCAATATCGAAACTGATTGATAGTTTTATGAAATTGCCAGGTATCGGGCCGAAGACCGCGGCTCGTCTGGCGTTTTTTGTGTTAACAATGAAAGAGGATGATGTTTTGTCCTTTTCAAAGTCATTAATTGATGCTAAACGAAATTTAAGCTACTGCTCCGTATGTGGCAACATAACTGATGTAGATCCTTGCCATATTTGTACGGATAAACAACGAAATCATTCTATTATTTGTGTTGTCCAAGATACAAAAGATGTGATTGCGATGGAAAAAATGCGTGATTTCAATGGTATGTATCACGTATTACAAGGAGCTATTTCACCTATGGATGGTATTGGTCCAGAGGATATTAATGTCGCTTCACTACTAGTTCGTTTGCAAGATGAGGCTGTTCAGGAGCTTATTTTAGCTACGAATTCAACTATTGAAGGTGAGGCGACAGCTATGTATATTTCTCGTCTAGTGAAGCCATCTGGCATTCGAACAACACGGATCGCTCATGGGCTACCGGTAGGTGGAGATTTAGAGTATGCAGATGAAGTAACGTTATCGAAGGCAATGGAAGGTCGCCGAGAATTGTGAGTGAGGGATTAATATGTTCTTCCGCAGTAAGGGAAAATTAAAAAAAGAATTCGATGACAAGCTGGTGAATCTTATAAAAGAAACAAAAGAGGATTTACAGCAGGCAAAGATAATTGAGGAATTACTAGATGACTATGATTTAGAGGTAATCGCTCAACGAAAAGCGGCGGAGAGTATACATTTTTATTTATTCAAGGAAGCTAGAATTCGAAGAGTATTAATTAAATAATAGTTTTTAGCTTATTTCATTGGGTGTCCAAACATCCGCCGGAGGCATAATTGATATTCATAGAAGCAAAACAGGAAACATAAACTTTCATAATTATATTGCTAAGGGGGAAACCATTTGTCGTGGTTAGTAATTATGAGTTTTTGTGTACCTGTAGTGCTTCTTTTTCTTTATATAATAATAAGACATGCTAAAATGGGTAAAATTTTAGAAGGAATGTCTGTGTTTTGGTTTAGATTTGCCTTTGCCTTTCTTCTATTATTTATTATTCATTTAGGTATAGGGTATGCTGGCTATAATGTACCGATTAATCTATTTTCGGTGTTAACAATTGCCATTCTAGGTATTCCGGGTGTACTAGGAATAACTGCTTTAATATTTTTTCTATAAAATGCTTGCATAACAAAAGTATTGTGGTATAGTAATAGGAGTCGTTAAGATAACTGTTGGAAAACAAACAATTAAATTAAATAGAATTTAGTTGTTGACATCGGATATGCGACATGATATTATATAAGAGTTGCTGCTAAACGAGTGGCAACGAAATGAACCTTGAAAACTGAACAAGCAAAACGTAATCAATAAAGTTTTTAGTAGCTAACCTTGAGTTAGTGAAAGAAACAAAATTTTGGACATCAAACATGATGCCAGCAAAACAATTTGAGCTAATCAAATTTCTTTTTATGGAGAGTTTGATCCTGGCTCAGGACGA
>NZ_JBNNTW010000026.1:0-23198 GCF_050279145.1 Lysinibacillus sp. NPDC094177
TATTTTTTACGAAAAAAATTTAAAGCCGGTGAAATTTTACTGATCGTAAAATTTCACCGGCTTTTTAGTTTAGAGATGGGTTTTGTCCCAGCCTCATTTTTTTATATCCATCATTAATCATCATCATCGTGAGTAGTAAACATGTAAGTACGATAGTGGAAACGCATACTGAAAACAAGACCGATGGCAAGAGCGTTCCCCATCAATGAACTTCCTCCATAACTGATAAATGGTAGAGGAATACCAGTAATAGGTAATAATTGAATAGTCATTCCGATATTTTCAAATACGTGGAATGTAATCATTGCAATAATACCAGCACATACATATGTTGAGAATGGATCTTTCAATAATAATGTAGTTTTTGTTAAATGATAGATTAATAAAAAGAAAAGACAAATAACGAAACTAGCTCCAATAAAACCCCATTCTTCTCCGATAACTGTAAAAATAAAATCGGTATGATTTTCGGCAACGTAAACTTCGCGACCACGGAAACCTTTACCGAAAATTTCACCTGAACCAATAGCATTTAAGGAAGTAATTAAATGGTATCCATCACTAGAAGAATATGAATATGGATCTAACCAAGAATAGATTCGAGCAAACTGATATGGTTTAAAACCAAATGCTTTCTCTAAAAAACTCTGCATATAGAGTGCCATCCATAAAAGAGAGCCACCTACTAAAGCGGTACCTAGAAAAGTTGGTAAAATTATTTTCCAGGATACACCTGCTACAATGACAACTGCAGCTGTAATGGCAAAGAATACTAAAGCTGAACCAAGGTCAGGCTGCTGCATAATAAGAGCTAAAGGTATTAATAGTGTAACAGCGATTTTACCTAGCAATATAAAGTCAGTTTTTATTGATCTAAAAGAATAGACTTCGTTGTGCTTACTAATAAGTCGAGCAAGTGCTAAAATGTAAAAGGTTTTCATAAACTCTGAGGGCTGCATATTCCCAATAGGTGTATTATACCAGCTCTTAGCACCGTTAATAGGTTGACCAATTTGCCCTTTTCCTTCTGGCATGAAGATGAGCAGTACTAATAAGGCGATGCCTGCACCATACATGTACCAAGACATCTTTTTATATTGGTCAGGTTCAAAAAACATAACTACTCCAATAATAACCGCGCCAATGATGTACCATTGCAATTGTTTGGGAACATAGTTAATGCCATATTGACCTGATGTTTGAGCCGATGCAATGGCTAACAAACTTACGACTAGGAAGATTAAAAGTATAAAAGCGAGCGTCCAGTCAAAACGATTCGCGAAATTTCGTTTATTTTCCATACAAGCCACCTATATCAAAATAGTATTTCTTAATGAGTAAATTTGAATCAAATTAATTCCAATTCAATATACTACCAAATATATTTAAAAGGAACATCCACCATAGGTCAAGAGGCAAATATCAAACCGAAGTGAGCGTGTTAACGAGGAGGCTCAATACTGGTTTTCGGCTTAGAATCCTCTCAGATATTTGTAAAAAAAGAATAGAATTATATTTTTTGAAATTTGTTCATTAGAGTAGTTAAAAACATATGCGCAAAAGCATCTTTAACATTCATATTATAACGTAAAAAACACTTTTACGCCTGTGAATATTGATATGACGATTATTAACATAAAATGTTTCAAAAAATTCTCGTTTAGTTTTATAATGTAGTGAAGAATGGGGTGATGGTTGTGGCTAAAAAATTGAAGTCAGCTGAAGATTTTATGTATCATATTTATGTTCATATGAATGATGTCGATAAATTTGTTATTTTTGGCGGGCTTAAATTCTCGCAATTTGTGGCTGCACTCGAACCACTGCATCACTTACTGCTATTGAAACATTCCTATGAAGATGGTTCCTTTAATATGCATACACAGTTTGATTATATACCAGAAGAGGAAGTACCTCGGTTTGTAAAGAAAGCTACGGAATCCAAGGAATTGTGTTGGATAGACTTTATGGATGAGAAGAGGTTAGACCAACTAACGCCAATGGAACAAGGAGAATTGCTTTACATAAGTCATAAAAAGGAACCGATTACTTCACCATTTTTTAATAAATTGCAAAATCGATTTGTCTACTATTCTTCAGACTTAGAGAAAATGACTAAAATTTATTTTCGCCATTTAAGTGATTCAGATTTACTCATTGCTAATGTTTTGAATAGTTTAATTCGTGAAAAGGAACGTAGCACTGGTTTTTGGCGAAGGAAAGTGAAATCGAGTATTCCTTCTATTTCACCTGAGTTTTTGCGTGCCTATCGTTCTTTCGCTAAAGACGGAGCACTGCTATCATTGTATCGAATTGAAAAGCCTAAAGAAGCTTATGGTATCGAAATTCGCAATCTATCAGAGTATTCCTTCCTTGATGAAGTATGGGATGATTTAAATACAATTTTGAAAAATGAACACGATGAATTGATTTATATTATTTAATTTCTTTAATGAATATACACTCAAATCTCACCGTCAAAATTACGGTGAGATTTTTATCTTCATTCAGTAATTGTTTTGTGTAGAGTAAGCAAAGCGTCAGTTACAGATGTTATTTGTGCGAAAGCGCAGCGACAGCAACAAATGATTTCTGTGCGAAAGCGTAGCGACAGCAACAATTTATGCCAAGGCGAAATTGATGTCATTTGTCTAGACGTTTCATGATAAACTAATAATACTCAAGAAGTATGTGGAGGGCACAAAAATGAAAAAAAGAATCGGTTTATTGTACGGTGGAAAGTCAGCAGAGCATGAGGTGTCATTGTCGACAGCACGTGCAGTCACTGGAGCTTTGAATTTCGAGGAGTATGAAGTATATCCGATTTTCATTACACTTGAAGGGGAATGGCGCCGCGGTGAGCGTCTAGAAAAACCTGCAAGTACAATTGAAGAATTACAATTTGGTGATAATGCTAATATTTTAGAAAATAATATTTCAGATTTTTTAATCGATAAAGATGGAAAATCTGTGCAATTCGATGTAATTTTCCCATTACTTCATGGTACTAATGGTGAAGATGGAACTGTTCAAGGTTTACTTGAGGTTCTAAATTTGCCGTATGTAGGAAATGGTGTGTTAGCATCAGCAACTGGCATGGATAAAGTAATCATGAAGCAATTATTTGAAATTGCCGGCTTACCACAAGTGCCGTATACGTACTTCATTCGTAGCGAATGGGCTAATGAACAGGAGGCTATTCTTGCTCGTTGTGAAGAAAAGTTGGATTGGCCAATGTTTGTGAAACCTGCAAACTTGGGATCAAGTGTCGGAATTAATAAGGCAACAAATCGTGATGAATTAGTGAAAGCTATCGAAATAGCCTTACAGTATGATCGTAAAATTGTAATTGAGCAAGGTATTATCGCTCGTGAAATTGAACTAGCTGTGCTAGGAAATGACTTCCCGGAAGTTTCGGTACCTGGTGAAATTAAACCAGTAACTGAATTTTATGATTATGATTCCAAATATAAAGATGGCTCAACAGCCCTTATTATTCCAGCAGAGCTTCCTGAAAATGTAGTATCAAGCTTACAGGAGCTAGCAAAGCGTGCGTTCAAAGCTATTGATGGAAGCGGTTTAGTTCGTGCAGACTTTTTTGTGACGGCCGATAACAGCATTTATATTAACGAAGTGAATACAATGCCAGGTTTTACACCTGTTAGTATGTATCCTCTTCTTTGGCAACATACGAATGTAAGCTACCCAGAGCTTATTAATCGTCTGATTACACTAGCAATTGAGCGTTTTGAAGAAAAACAACAGCTTCACTATAAAAAAGACTGAGTGGGATTATTGTGAAAAAAACATTAAAACAGTTAGCTACATGGTTACATGAAGAAGTGCCTGCTTTTGGTGATACGGTCGTATCAGGAATTTCCATTGATACGCGAACAATTCAACAAGGGGACCTATTCGTTCCATTTCGTGGTGAGATGGCCAATGGACATAAATTTGTTCTGCAAGCTTTTGAAAAAGGAGCAGGTGCTTCTCTATGGCAGAAAGATGAACCAAATCCACCACAAGGTGTACCATTACTCTTTGTAGATGATCCGGAATTGGCGCTGCAGCAAATGGCACGTGCCTATCGCAGTGAGCATAAGGCGAAATTTATGGGTATTACTGGTTCAAATGGTAAAACATCGACGAAAGATATTTTAGCAGGAACGCTAACACCATTTTTTAAAGTACAAAAGACAATTGGGAATTTTAATAATGAACTAGGTTTACCTATTACGGTTTTACAGCTAGATGAAGATACTGATGTTGCTGTACTTGAAATGGGGATGAGTGGTTTTGGTGAAATTGAATTTTTAACGAAACTTGCTCGTCCACATATGACAGTGATTACAAACATTGGCGAGGCTCATATGCAAGATTTAGGCTCGCGTGCGGGAATCGCTAAAGCCAAATTTGAAATTATTCAAGGAATGCAACCTGATGGAGTGCTATTTTATGATGGAGATGAACCGCTGCTTCAAGAACTAGTTGCGAAAGAGCAGCAGTTAAATGCAGTGGCATTTGGTTTAGAGCATGGCAATCTATTGTATGCAGACAATATTGAAGCAAATGCTGATGGTAGTAGCTTCTCTACACATGGTGTGATTGAAGGAGATTTCTTTATTTCCGTTCTCGGGAAGCATCAGGTGAAAAATACATTAGTCGCTATGTTAATTTCTCAAAAGCTAGGTTTAAATGATGACCAAATTCGTGCATCCTTAAAACAAGTAGCTCTTACAGATATGCGTATGCAACAAGTGAATGGATCAAATGGGGCATTGTTTATTAATGATGCATATAATGCTGCACCAACTTCTGTAAAGGCAGCTATTCAATTTGTAGCATCGACAACGATTCGCCCAGAAAAATGGCTTGTGTTAGGTGATATGCTTGAACTTGGACCAAATGAAAAGCATTTCCACGAAGATTTATCGAAGGATATTTATGCAGAAGAAATCGCTTTTGTATGTTTATTTGGCCCACGAATGGCTTATTTAAATGAAGTCTTAAAAGAGCGTTTTGATGCGGAACATTTGCTATATGTAGAGGATGATTATACGCCAATTATCGAAAAACTACAGCAAGCTAACGAGGAGTCTATCGTTTTACTAAAAGGCTCTCGTGGTATGAAATTAGAAACGATCTTACGTGCGTTTACATCATAAAATGAAACAAGGAATCGGTGGGACATTCTCTCACCGATTCCTTCATTCTTTGACTTAAATGAGTTATACATTTAGAGGTGAAAGTAATGTCAGTAGGTGTGTTATGTATTCATGGATTTTCAGGCGGACCTTATGAAGTAGAACCTTTTACTACCTATTTACGTACGCATACAAATTGGTTGATTGAAGAACCTACTTTGTCAGGGCATGGAGAGGAATTACAAATGCGTGGTTTCACCGCTAAGCATTGGTTAATGGATGCCGAGCTTGCTTTTCGTGCTCTTGCCAAAAAAGTAGATGAAGTAATAGTAGTCGGGTTTTCAATGGGTGGCATTATTGCGCTCTATCTAGCCAAACGTTATAAAGTGAAAAAGCTCGTATTACTAAGCGCTGCTGCCAAATATGTGAGTCCGAAGCAACTGGTCAAAGATTTTAAAATGCTTGCCACTGAGGCATACCATCGTAATCTGTCTAATAATGAACTGTTTTTACGATACCGGCATAAGTTTAACAATGTGCCACTATCGTCAACGATAGAATTCATGAAGCTTGTTCGAATGGTGGAGCCGTATTATAAAGATATTAAAATTCCAGTTTATATTGTACAAGGGAAATTAGACGGAATAGTGCCTTATCATACTGCTCACTTTTTATATGATCAATTAAACTCAAACGATAAAACTTTGTATTTTTCTGATAATGGCAAGCATCATATATGTTATGGCGAAGATTGCATGGAGTGGTTTTCTTACGTTTTGTCGTTTTTAAAGAGTTCATAAAGTAGTCAGATTATTACGACTCATGCGTTATCGTTGCATACGTTTTAATCCCATGTTAGACTAGTGTAAGCAATGGATACATTTTGTGCGAAGACTCTTCATATTTGATTGAAGAGTACTTTTTTTTGAACACAACGGTTTTATTCTAAAGTGAATAATTACGACAGAATCAAACCGCTCGGTAAAGACCGGGCTTTCCTTTTCATATAAGAGAGCTCTATGTGAACAACATATAGAGAAAATTTTTAAGTAACGGAAACGTTCCACAACACAGGCTCGAATTTGCCGACAACTTCATCTGAAAATGTAACCATTTGTCAACTTAAAAGCAAAAAAAGGAGATTGAGAAGTTTGACAAATTTTTCAGAATTAAATATTAGCGAATCTACATTACGCTCTGTAAAGCGTATGGGATTTGAAGAAGCAACGCCAATCCAAGAAGGTACTATTCGTTTCGCTATTGAAGGCCGTGATGTACTAGGTCAAGCGCAAACGGGTACAGGTAAAACTGCCGCTTTCGGGATTCCACTTATCGAAAAAATTGATCCTAAAAACCCTAATATCCAAGCATTAGTAATTGCTCCAACACGTGAATTAGCAATTCAAGTTTCTGAAGAGCTCTATAAAATTGGTTATGACAAACGTGTAAAATTATTATCAGTTTACGGTGGTCAGGAAATCGGCCGTCAAATTCGTGCGCTAAAAAATAGACCACAAATTATCGTCGGCACACCTGGTCGTATTATTGATCATATCAATCGTCGTACGTTAAAATTAGAAGATGTTCAAACATTGGTGCTTGATGAAGCAGATGAAATGTTAAACATGGGCTTTATCGATGATATTAATTCAATCTTAGAAAACGTCCCATCTGAACGCCAAACTTTACTGTTCTCAGCAACAATGCCACCAGCAATTCGTAAAATTGCTGAAACATTTATGCGTGATCCAGAAATCGTAAAAATTAAAGCGAAAGAATTAACAGTTGATAACATCGATCAATATTTTGTGAAGTCTGCTGAGCGTGAAAAGTTCGATATTTTATCTCGTTTATTAAACGTTCACCAACCAGAACTTGCCATTATCTTTGGTCGTACAAAACGTCGCGTTGATGAACTTGCACAAGCGTTATCAATTCGTGGTTACCTTGCTGAAGGAATCCATGGTGATTTAAGCCAAGCGAAACGTATTTCTGTGTTACGTCAATTTAAGGAAAATAAAATTGATATTCTTGTGGCAACAGATGTAGCTGCTCGTGGGCTTGATATTTCTGGTGTAACACATGTTTATAACTTTGATATTCCTCAAGATCCTGAGTCTTATGTTCACCGTATTGGTCGTACAGGTCGTGCAGGTAAATCAGGTCTTGCAGTAACATTTGTAACACCACGCGAAATGGGTTACCTACGTATTGTAGAAGAAACAACGAAAAAACGTATGACACCACTTCGACCACCAACATCGGACGAAGCTTTAGTGGGTCAACAACGCCTAGCTTTGGAGACACTAGAAGGTCTTATTGCGAACAACGATTTAGGTGATTATCGTACACTTGCGACAGAATTACTTGAAAACCATGATGCAATCGATGTTGTAGCTGCTGCACTTCGTTCATTAACAAAAGAGCCAGATGACTCGCCAGTAACAATTACTGAAGAACGACCATTACCAATGCGTCGTGAGCGTTCTGGTAACCGTGGCGGAGGAGATCGTGGACGCGGTGGTAACCGTAACTTTAACGGACGTCGTGATGGCGGACGTGGCGGAGATCGTCGTGGAGGACGTGGCGGAGATCGTCGAGAGGGCGGACGCCGTGACGGAGGTCGCCGTGAAGGTGGACAAGGTCGTTCTCGTGCACCACGTCGTCACGAAGATTAAATTTTTCTTCATCAAAATGATTAAACCTTACAGTCAAAGCGGCTGTAAGGTTTTTTTGCTTCTTTCAACGGGTGTCCAAACACCTACTGAAACAGAGGACCTCGGTCTAAGAACGCCACGTCCTATGGCAATTTATCTGTAGCGAAAGCAAAGCGACAGCTACAATTACAGCAAGGCGAAATTGATATAATTTGAAACAAAAAGATAATTGTCTACGTATACATAGTTAAAGAAAGAGAGGGAATGACTTTGAGAGCAGAACCAATGCATAAAATTTCTAGGAAAGGGTTAACAGTGTGGCGTTTATATGGTGTATTGCAAACGTTATTACTTTTGATTGTAGCAGCGTTTTCATGCTACGGTACTTATTATTTTGAATGGCCATCATTTATTTATTTCATCGCAGTTGCTGTAGTCATACTTAGTGCTGTTCTATCCACTTATTTATTTCCAAAGATAAGATGGGAACGCTGGCGCTATGAGGTGCGTGACAATGAGATTGAGGTGCAACATGGTTTATTTGTTGTTAAACGTACACTCATTCCAATGGTGCGCGTGCAGCATGTTGATACGACGCAAGGACCGATATTAAAAAAATATGGTTTGGGTAATATTTCAATATCTACAGCGGCAACTGTACATACAATTCCTGCACTTGTGATGGACGAAGCTGATGGACTTCGAGCACGTATTTCGGAATTAGCAAGGGTGGCGGAAGATGATGTCTAAGGAAATCAATCGCTTACACCCGATATCGGCTATTATTACAAGTGCAAAAGCATTAAAGAGTATGATTTTCCCGTTAATTATTATTATTGCAACTAATGGTTTTCACTTCTCCTTTAATTTCCATAGTGATAATTTTTGGCGGACGACTTTCTTATTCGGTATTTGGGGAGTAGGGGCTTTACTTGCGTTTGTTAGTGGCATTGTTAAATGGCGCACCTTCGTATATTGGTTTGAAGATGGAGAATTGCGTGTAAAGTACGGCTTGTTCGTTAAAAAGAAACGTTATATCCCATTTGAACGTATTCAAAGCTTAAATTACAATGAGGGTATTTTTCATCGGTTATTTGGCTTAGTAAAGGTTCAAGTTGAAACTGCGGGAAGTAAGGATAGAAAGCCTGAGGTTGAGTTAACGGCTATACGTAAGGCAGCGGCAGATGTCATAGAGCTGGAAATGCGTCATGCAAAGAACCAAGTAAATGAACAGATAACTGATGAACAGTCGCTAAAAGAGGAAGTATCAGTTCCAACTATTTATCATATGTCGATACGTGATTTGCTTATATTGGCCATAACTTCAGGAGGAATTGGGGTAGTTCTGTCCGGTCTAGCAGCAATTATCTCTCAGCTTTCAGATATAATACCATATGATGAAATATTTAATGAGTTAGCTGACTTTGCGAAAATCGGTGCATTTTTAGTTGCACTAACAGTGATAGTCAGCCTAATTGTGGCATGGTTTGTGTCATTTGTTATTACACTGATCAATTATTATGAATATACAGTCCGAATTGAAGATGAAAAGCTTATTATTACAAAAGGGCTAATTGAGAAAAAACGGATAACTTTACCGTTAAATAGAATTCAGGCGATTCGTATTGTAGAGAATCCAGTGCGTCAATTATTTGGATTTGCAACAGTTGTTGTTGAGAGTGCTGGAGGAAATGGTGGAGATGGAAATGATAAAAAAATTACTCTGTTCCCACTTATTCAGAAGCAAGATTGTTTGGAAACGCTAGAGCAACTTTTCCCGGATATAAATTGGCGACCAGAATTTATCTATTCACCAAAACGAGCTCGTTCAACTTTTTACCGAATTGACTTTGTTTGGCTCATACCTATAATTGGTGCATGTAGTTATTTCTTTTATCCGTATGGGTTGCTTTCGTTATTATTAATTCCATTAACAATATTAATTGGTATTTGGCAACATAAAGCAGCTGGTTATATAATAGATGGAAAGCAACTAACTATGCGATATCGTGTGTTCAGTCGAATTACATTTATTATGGAGAAAAAACGCATACAATCTATTGGAACTACTCAAACTTATTTCCAAAAAAGAAGGAATGTTATGACTGTAAAAGCGACGGTCATGTCAGGCATGACTGGTATGACAGGGAATGTACGAAGCTTAGAGCAGCAAGATGCTGAAACAATATTATCTTGGTATGAACATTGAATGTATAAAGTTTACTAATCTTAAGGATGGCATTTTATCATTCAACATCCGTTGTTATAAGGAGCTTATCGAACGCGCTCAGTCGAAAACGGATATCAACTTAATGTGTTGCTGATAATTCTGTAATTTTATGAAAATACTGTTTATAATAGAATAAATTGAACAAAAGGGGTGGTAATTTTGTTTAAGTATGATATTAATAAGAACACGTATTTGAAATTGTTGGATTTAAATGACGTAGATGAATTATTCGCGTTGACAGATCGTTCGAGAGATACGTTGCGAGAGTGGTTACCCTTTGTGGATGATGTGAAAACAGTAGGAGATACAGAGCGATTTGTTAGAGCTGCGATGCAACAATATGCGGATAATAATGGCCTACAAGCGGGGATATATTATGAGGGGAAGCTTGCAGGAGTGATTGGCTATCATCAAGTGAACTGGCAGCATAGATGGACAAGTATCGGATATTGGTTAGGGAACGAATTTGTTGGTAAAGGCTTAGTCACAAATTCTATGAAAGCATTTATTGATTATGCCTTTAGCTATCTGAAGTTAAACCGCATTGAAGTGCGTGTAGCGGTAGGAAATATTCGAAGCCGCACAATCCCAAAAGTATTAGGTTTTAACGAAGAAGGGCGTTTAAGAGATGCGGAGTGGCTTTATGATCACCATGTAGATCAAGTTGTATATGGCCTAACAGCAGTTGAATGGAAAAAAATAAAGGTAGCGAAAGAAGAAACAATTGTGCTATGAAATAAAATTGAAAAGTGAATATAACTCTAGCATAAAAATAAGAGGAGCAATCCGCAATGATAGCATATCACCGGAAGATTGCTCCTCTTTGTACCTATTACTTACCCGCCATCTTTTGTTTACGCCAGCTTAAAATTCTTTTTGGGTGTAAGTAGATGAGTCCAAGAAGGAATCCTGCTACTAAACCGCCTAAGTGAGCGTAGACATTCACATTCGGCTGTAGAAAAGTCATAATAACACTGATAACTATAATTGGCAAAATAAGTTTGCGAAGCATCGGCATTGTGCGACGTGTATAGTAGACAAGTGCGCCGAAAGCACCGAATATTCCGAAAACAGCTCCGCTTGCACCAAGGCTTACATAACTACTATCATAAAGTAGGTAGGTTGCCATGTTGCCTACAATCCCAGACATTAAATAAATTGTAATAAAACGTGCCTTGCCAGCGATTTTTTCAAGCTCCGGTCCAAATAAATATAGTGAAAACATATTAAAGAAAACGTGCAAAAAGCTAGCATGTAAAAACATTGCAGAAAAGACGCGCCACCATTCACCGGTTTGTATAAGGAAGTTTGCTTGGACTCCGTAATTTAATACATTTCTACCTACTCCCGGTAAAATAGTTATTACATAAACAATTAAATTAACAGCTATTAATGTTGAAACAATCGGATAATACTTTGTATATTGCTTAAAATTTTCTGTTCTACTAAACATAACTCCACCTCAACTTACAATTATTATACATGGCTTTTTAGAAATAGGAAAAGGAGAAGTTCTAATGATTAAAGGAATTGGTCTCGACATTGTAGAAATTGATCGAATTGCTAAAGCAATGAGGAGAACAAATAAATTTAAAGACCGCATTTTAACTGAAAAGGAAAGAGTGTTATTTGATGCACATTCAGAAACTCGCAGAATAGAATTTTTGGCTGGACGATTTGCTGTAAAAGAAGCATTTTCAAAGGCATTAGGTACTGGTATTGGTGAAGAATGTAAGCTTCATGATGTTGAAGTTTTAAGAGGAGAAGCTGGTAATCCTGTTTTATACTTCAAAGGAGAGCTTGTAAATGGATTTGTAAGTATTACACATTCTAAGCAATACGCGGCGGCTCAAGTAATATTATTAAATTAAATAATGATAAACACAGCTTTCATCATATAAAACATTAAAAAGGCTCATCACCAAAAGTTGGGTAAAACACATGCCATGCATGTATATAAGTTGATTTCCGTTCCGACTGGGCGACTCCTACGTTATGATGGTGAGCTATTAAAAAGTAAATAAATTTCTGAGTGAAGATAAATATATTGCCCTTGTTCAAATGACATAACTGACAAATACGGTTCATATATTGTCGTAGTGGATTTGAAAGAAGAAAGGATGAAAGCGTGGGCAACCGTATAGTTAAATGGCTCGTCTTACTTTGTACGATATTACTTTTGTCGGCATGTGGTACAGACTCACAGGAAAAAGTGTTGAAGAAAGTTAATGGGAAATGGGCAGAGACAAATGGTTATGAGTTGAATGCTACGATGGAGATTAAAGCTGGTGGGGATCCGAAAAAATATGATGTAACAGTTTGGCATACGAAACCTGATTTCTATCGAGTAGAAGTAGTAGAAAGTGGGAAAGATGTTTCACAAATGATAGTGCGAAATGCAGATGGAGTTTTTGTTGTCACACCTACATTAAACAAAATGTATAAATTCCAAAGTGATTGGCCAAAGAAAAATAGTCAAGCCTATTTAATAGGCGCACTAGCAGAAGATTTAGCTCAAGATAAGAATTTAGTCATGAAAGAGGAGGACAAAGCATATATATTTGAAGCAGCTACTAGAAATAGCTATAAAAATAGTATGCCTCATCAAGTTATAACGGTTGATAAGAAAACAATGCTCCCAACTTCTGTAGTAATTATGAATGATGTAAAAGAAGAGCAAATTCGTATTACATTTAAAAATATAAAATTAGGTGTTCAACATGCGGCTAAAGAGTATGCTGTTGAGCAATTTACAGAAACAGATGAAACAAAAGGTAAACAAGCTGCACCACCAGAAAAAGATAACAAAGATAGCAAAGACGATAAGGAGAGCAAAAATAACCAGAGTGGAAATGAAGGGGAAAAAGCAGTAAGTGCAGAAGCCGGAAATAAAGAGTTCCAAACACACTATCCTGTTGTAAACTTGGAAAACACGAAGATGGTGGATGAGAAAGTTATTCGAGAAAGTGGAATGGAACGTGTCATCTTAACATTCGATGGTGATAAGCCATTTACGGTTATGCAACAACCAGTTACGAAAGAGACTGCTATGTTGCCAGTATCATCTCCTGGTGATCCGGTAGATTTAGGCTTTACGATTGGAGCTATTACAGATACATCTATTAGCTGGGAAAAGGATGGCGTCGAATTCTTTGTAGCATCGAGTAAATTGACTCGTGATGAAATGGTGGAAGTTGCTACTTCTATGACGGTAGGTAGTATGAAATAATTTTCTAGCTACAGCTTTCTACATGGAAGGCTGTAGCTTGTTAAGTAAAATAGTACAGATTTGATGAAAATTAACACTGTTTAGAAAGTGTTAAGTCATATATGATAAAAGTTATGTAGAAAATTAGTCTAAAATAGAACGATTTATGTAAAATAAGTAGTGAAAAGGCAATTTATTCAATACATATTGTTTAATAAATAATAAAGAGGGTATTCTAATGAAGACACAGCAATATTTTAGACCAACCAAAGCAATTGTAGACTTACAGGCAATTCAACAAAACGTAATAAATTTGAAAAAGCTACTTCGACCTAATGTTCAAATTATTGCTGTAGTAAAAGCAAATGCATACGGTCATGGAGATGTAGCCGTTGCTAAAGCGGCACTTGAAGCAGGTGCAACTATGCTCGCTGTGGCAACGCCTGATGAAGCATTACATATTCGAGCACATTTTGAAGAACCAGACATACTAATATTGGGTGCCTCTCCAGTTTCGTTTGTACCATATGCTGCTCAGCAGCGCATATTTCTTACGGCATTTGCAAGTGAATGGGTACAGCAAGCGGCTCCATTCATAGCTAATGAAGCAAATCCTTTACGACTACATATAAAAGTAGATAGCGGAATGGGCAGAATTGGCGTTCGTTCAGAACAAGAATTATTGGATCTATATCAAACAATACAGGATACAGAGAATGTGGAGCTTGATGGGATATTCACACATTTTGCGACTGCGGATGAAGAAGATACCTCATACTTTGATTTACAGGTACAATTTTTTGAAAAATGTGTAAATGAATTGCCTGAAAAACCTAGACTTGTTCATGCATCAAACACGGCTACATCCTTAGTGAGAGATGAGCATTTACAATTTGATGCCGTTAGATATGGTATTTCAATGTATGGATTATCACCATCTTTTTATGTAGAAGGTATTTTACCATTTCCGTTACATCCGGCGTTTTCGCTAGAGAGTGAGCTTGTTCATGTGAAACAGGTACAAGCGGGCGATTCCATAGGCTATGGAGCTTCTTTTGTGGCCACTTCGGATATGTGGGTAGGGACGATACCAGTAGGCTATGCTGATGGAGTAATTCGTAAATTAAGTGGACAAGAAGTACTAATTGATGGACAAAGAATGCCGATTGTTGGACGGATTTGTATGGATCAATGTATGGTTGCCTTGTCAAAAGCATATGCTATAGGTGAGAAAGTGACACTCATTGGTCGTCAAGGGAAGAATGTTATTTCAATGGATGAATGGGCAACGAAGCTTGATACCATTAATTATGAAGTACCATGCATTATTACAGCAAGAGTTCCTAGATTATACATTTGACTTTAGACACAGCCTATAAGAATTTTACCTCTTTGCAGAAAAGAATTTTGTATAGGTGGTCTTAAATAGTTTCAACATTTAACTTTGGACAAATGAATACTATACTAAAGTAACTAAACAGCTCGGTAAATAACTGCTACAGAAGAACATGTTAGATTACCGAGAGGTTGAGTCATTCATAATTTGTGACATATTGCAAGGTGAATGAATCGGCATATACCTTCGACAACCAACATATTTTTACAACTTGGACTTTTAATTGTCAGATATTTTGTCATTTCGTGTCTTTTCAACAATATCTTTCAATGGTAGAATGGGTAGTAATGAAAAGTGGATGGTTCCGTTGGAGGTGCTTGCTGTGTACGAGAAAAAGTTAAGAGAAGCTACAATTGCTGTTCAAGACAGACTATTTCTACAAACGAAGGAAGTAATTGAAAGTGAATCTTTTGCGTGTATTTTGTCGCGCAAAGTTTTAATGCAGGAGCAACCAAATCAAATACGGGAAGCTATGATGAAAGGATATGTTGAAATGTCTCATATTAATTTAAGTATTGCAAGTGAATGCTTGCATGCGGAATATGAAGCACAACATACAGTGGAGCGTCTCGTAAGCGGGGGATGACACTTTGAATGTAAAACGTGGTGACGTTTTTTTTGCAGATTTATCACCGGTAGTTGGGTCCGAGCAAGGGGGCACTAGGCCGGTGCTGATTATTCAAAATGATATTGGCAATCGATTTAGTCCGACTGTCATCATCGCAGCTATTACTGCACAGATTCAAAAAGCAAAGTTACCGACGCACGTCGAAATCAATGCTGAAAAGTATGGTTTTGAACGTGACTCGGTTATTCTGCTCGAACAAGTGCGAACGATTGACAAATCAAGATTGACAGATCGTATTACGCAACTTGATCATGCTGTGATGGAGAAAGTTGATGGTGCATTGATGATTAGTTTAGGGCTTGTTAAATTTTGATATACATATGTGTATAGAGGCATTGAGATGATTTTTCATCTCGATGCTTTTTTTATCTTCATTCAGTAGGTGTCCAAACACCTACTGAAATAGAGGAACTCATTTTAAGAACGACAGGGTCTGTGGCAATTTATCTGTGCGAAAGCAAAACGACAGCTAAAATTACGCCAAGGAGAAATTGATATTGTACTCTCAAAATACCTCATTACCATAAATTGAAATCGCTATTCAAAAATGGTATTAATAGATTTAAGATATACTCAAGATTTATACTTTGAATAGATTTTTGAAAAAAATATCGAAGGTTTAAGAAAATTTACATAGAATTTTATCATCATTCATCAGTTGTTTTTTTGTAGCAAGCGAAGAGGGAGCTACAAAATTTATGCCAAGGTGAAATTGATAAGATAATTAAATTTTTTAAAGTATTTTGTCTAGCGGGTTGAAAAAAGCGTAAGAGTATAACTCCGAAAGGAATTGGGGGGACAGCAGTGACAATTAAGTCTTCGGTTGAAATTATTACTGAGTGGGATATAGTAGCTGCAAGACAACTGGGACGTGACGAAGCAAAGGCACTTGGATTTGGCACTGTTGATCAGGCTCGCATCACCACAGCTATAAGTGAACTAGCGCGAAATATATATTTATATGCAAGGATTGGTGTCATCGTAATTGAAAAAGTTGAAACAGACACTGAGAAGAAAATAATTGTTATTGCAACAGATCAAGGCCCAGGAATAAAAGATGTTCGTAAAGTAATGGAGGAGGGCTACTCCACTTCAGGAGGGCTCGGTGCAGGTTTGCCAGGCGTTAACCGATTGATGGACAGTATGATTATTCAATCGGTTATTGGAGAAGGAACAACGATAAGAGCTGAAAAATGGCTGCGTTAGGATGTGGAATTGTTGAAACAATTAGAATCTCAATATAAAAAGATTTTGTCAGATTATATGGATGATCAAACTGAAAAGAATCTATATATTGCTCAAAATTTCACTCGTCAGTTAATCCAAAAGAATATACCTCCAGAGGATGTTGTAAGTATTCATAAAAACGCCGTTGAGAAACTGTTCCCACGTAGAATGAGTGAAGAACAGCTTTCATATGATTTTCTTATCGAAGTTATGGTGCATTATGGAATGGCTCATAGGGAGCACCAAAGTTTATTACAAAAACAAGCAGAATATGAAATGGAAATGAAAATCGCTACAAACATTCAGAAAACATTACTTAAAACAGACGTACCACAACTTTCAAGTGTGGATATAGGAATGATATCTATTCCAATTCGGAAGATGAATGGAGATTATGTGCATTTTTTATATAATCGAGAGGATTATTTGAGTGTAGCTGTTACAGATGTAGTAGGTAAAGGTGTTCCAGCTGCATTATGTATGTCTATGGTGAAAAATGGTCTTGAGACATTAGAATATGCATATAAAGATCCTTCATATGTATTAGAGGTCATCAATCGAGTAATTGAAAAGAGTGTAGATGACAGCATGTTTGTTTCCATGTTTTACGGTTGTTTGGATTTACAAAAAAGTATTTTTTCTTACGCTTCTGCAGGTCATGAGCCAGCTCTTCATTATAGTGCTAAACATGATAAATTTTTTCCTTTGGAATCGACAGGATTATTACTAGGAGTGTTACCAGAAACAAAATATTCGTATAACGAAATTGCTTTGGAAAAAAACGATATCGTAATAATGATGACGGATGGTGTTACTGAATTCAGATCGCATGATGAATTGAATTCGGGAGAGGTTATTACATCATTAATATTAGAAAATAAATATTTGTCAGCTCAACAATTATGTAATCTTCTGTATAAGCAAATTGAAAAAATACAGGATTTTAAACTATCAGATGATTTTACGGTAGCAATTATAAAAAATTAGTTATTTAGGTTTGAATTTTTGCAATTACGGGAAAAGAAAAGCAGTCTAACAAATATGGTGGAGGTGTGCTGTATGGACATGGCGATACACTTTAAAGAACTTGATAATAAATTATACGGATTTATTGAGGGCGAAATAGATACTTTTACTGCTTCGGGTCTAAGAGAGGAATTAGAGGCAGTAAAAATTACTGAAGGACTAGAAATAGTGCTTAATTTATCAAAAGTTAATTATATGGATAGTACAGGGTTAGGTATTTTTGTAGCCTTTTATAAAAGAACGTTACGTGAAGATGGTAAAGTTAAGCTTGTTGGTTTATCGAATAGATTACAAAGGTTGTTTGAAATTACTGGTTTAAGCGATTTAATGGATATTGAAACTGATAAAAAGGTGGAATCATGAAAATGAAGGAATTTGATTATATTGAGATAAGGGTTCCTGCAAAACCGCAATTTGTCAGTGTGATTCGATTGACGGTCTCTGGCTTAGCTAGTCGTATTGGGTTCAATTATGATGATATTGAGGATTTAAAAATTGCAGCAAGTGAAGCGGTAACGAATGTTGTTCATCATGCATATAAGGACGAAGAAGAAGGAGAAATCGTCATTGGTTGTGCGTTGTATGAAAATAAAATAGAAATGATGATTGCAGATTACGGCAATAGTTTCAATTTTGAGGAGATAAAGTCGAAAATTGGTCCGTATCATCCTGAAGAGAGTATTGCAGGGCTGCGCGAAGGTGGTTTAGGACTTTATTTAATGGAAACTTTGATGGATGAGGTGATGATAAATAACGATGGTGGCGTAACTGTTTTCATGACAAAGTATGTCGCTAGAGAGCAGGTGGAAAAAAATGTCGAAAGAATCACTACATAAATCATCGTCTAAGGAAGATATACTAAGGTGGATTGCATTGTACCAGTCAACGGAGGATGATGAAGCACAAACAAATTTAGTGATTCATTATCGATATTTAGTTGAGTCCATTGCACGCAAATATTCGAATGGTAAAACTTATTATGATGATATTACTCAAGTAGGTATGCTAGGGTTGCTAGGTGCAATAAGGCGTTTTAATCCTAATATTGGTCGAAGCTTTGAAGCGTTTGCTGTACCAACGATTGTTGGAGAAATTAAGCGCTATTTACGTGATAAAACTTGGGATGTTCATGTACCGAGACGGATAAAGGAACTAGGACCGCGAATTAAAACAACCGTGGAAGCATTGACAATTGAGTTACAGCGTTCTCCATCTATTAAGGAAATCGCGGATCAATTAGAAGCGGAAGAAGAAGAAGTTTTAGAGGCTATGGAGATGAGCCGTAGTTACCATGCTCTTTCTATGGATCGTTCAATAGAGTCTGAGTCTGACGGTAGCACATTAACGTTATTCGATACTATGGGTAAAGAAGATGACGGCTATGAATTGACCCATAAAAGAATGATTGTTTCTAACGCAATGAGTGTTTTAAATGAGAGAGAACAACAAATAATTCAACTTACATATTTAGAGCAACTCACTCAAAAAGAAGTTGGGGAACTATTAGGGATTTCTCAAATGCATGTATCTAGAATACAAAGGAAGGCAATAAAAAAATTACGGGAAGCCACCTTAGCAAGTGATGGTGTTTCGCTCTGAAAATTTTGATTGCTGGTGCTGTCCTAAAAATAAATATGGTATGTTTAAAGACATTAATACATGCTGATATAAAGGTGAGATTTCGTTATAGTTGTCGCTTTTGAATTCGACAAAGCCGATTCCGGATGCAATTATGCCGAGGCATAATTGATTGAAATAGTTTACTCTTCTTTCAGAGTAGACTATTTTTTTGCAATTTTAGTAAAGTGTAATGGTAAAATGAAAAGAAAAAAAGGTAGTGATGATGTGGAACAAAAGCAAATGTTACAGCTCATTGCAAAGGATGTAGCTATTAAGCCAGGCCAAGCTGAGGCCGTTATTAAATTATTAGAAGAAGGAAACACGGTGCCATTCATTGCACGTTATCGAAAAGAAGCTACTGGGTCCCTTGATGAGGTACAGATTAAAGCTGTAGAGGATCGTTATCACTACATACAGCAGCTTGAGCAACGCAAAGAAGAGGTTATACGGTTAATTCAGGAACAAGATAAATTAACACCTGAATTAGAACAAGCTATTCAAGCAGCGACTGTTTTACAGCGTGTAGAGGATTTATATCGACCTTATAAACAAAAACGCCGAACAAAGGCGACAATAGCGAAAGAAAAAGGGTTAGAGCCTCTTGCGGATCTTCTATTAGAGTATCGTAGTGATGCTTTAGAACAATTAGCAAGGGCTTTCGTAGATGCGGAGAAAGTTGCTAATGTAGAGGATGCGTTAGCTGGGGCTCGAGATATTTTAGCAGAGCGCTTTGCTGATGAAGCGGCAATCCGTGAAAAAATTCGTACGTATTCTTGGAAAGATGGAGTACTCGTTACTAGTGTCAAGAATGCAGAGGCAGATGAAAAAAATGTTTTCGAAATGTATTACGAATATGAAGAGCCCGTAAATCGTATTGTTCCACACCGTATTTTAGCTGTAAATCGTGGTGAGAAAGAAGAAATCTTAAAAGTGGCAATTCAAGTACCAATAGATCGAGTATTGATGATTATGTGGAAGGAATGGATTCCTGCTACAGGTTCTTCACCAGCAATTGCCGAAGTAAAGCTAGCGATAGAGGATTCGTACAAGCGTTTAATTCAGCCTTCTATAGAACGAGAGTTACGAAATGAACTTACAGAAAAAGCAGAGACGCAGGCTATCCACATTTTCTCTGAGAATTTACGTAATCTTTTATTACAGCCTCCAATGAAAGGGAAGTATGTATTGGGTGTTGATCCAGCCTATCGTACAGGCTGTAAGTTAGCTGTTGTAGATGAAACTGGGAAAATGCTAGAGGTTACAGCCATTTATCCGCATCCGCCAAAACCGGATGTAGCAAAATCAAAAGCAGTTGTGAAAGGGATTTTAGCTAAATACCCAATTACTATCATTGCTATTGGTAATGGTACTGCATCACGCGAAACAGAACAATTTATAGCAGATGTATTGAATGAACTTGAAACTGATACAGCTTATGTTATTGTCAATGAAGCAGGTGCATCTGTTTATTCAGCTTCTGAAATTGCCCGTGCAGAGTTTCCTGATTTACAGGTAGAACAACGTAGTGCCGTTTCTATTGCACGTCGCTTGCAAGATCCATTGTCGGAGTTAGTAAAAATTGAACCAAAAGCAGTTGGAGTAGGTCAGTATCAGCATGATGTCTCTCAAAAGAAATTGACTGAGTCCTTAACATTTATAGTAGAGACAGCCGTTAACCAAGTTGGTGTTGATGTTAATACAGCCTCAGCTTCGCTACTACAATACGTTTCTGGATTATCTAAAACTGTTGCGGAGAATATTGTGAAGGTGCGAGAGGAAAATGGACAATTTACTACACGTGCTCAACTAAAGAAAATTCCACGACTTGGTGCCAAAACGTATGAACAAGCAATTGGTTTCTTACGTGTTCCAGGAGCAAAAAATGCATTTGATGCTACGGGCATTCACCCTGAAAGTTATAGTGTAGCCGAGCAGGTTTTAGAGGTAGTACAAATTGATAAAAAAGAGCTTGGGACTCAGAAGGCAGAGGAAGCCATTGCAAAACTAGATGTAGAAAAATTAAGTGGAACTTTAGATATTGGAGTTGTCACAATACAGGATATTGTGGATACATTAATGAAACCAAGTCGCGATCCACGTGATGCATTCCCTCAGCCTTTGCTGAAAACAGATGTATTAAAGATGGAAGATTTACAAGTTGGGATGGAATTGCAAGGTACAGTGAGAAACGTAGTTGATTTCGGAGCATTTGTAGATATTGGAGTTAAGCAGGATGGGCTTGTGCATATTTCAAAATTACAAAAAAGACGTATTAAACATCCATTAGAGGTTGTTGCTCTCGGTGACATTGTGACGGTTTGGGTAGAACAAATAGATGTCAATAAAGGGCGTATTTCATTAACTATGCTACCTCCTAAAGATCAAACTATCGAAGCGTAATTGTAGCTGTCGCTTTACTTTCGGTACAGATAGATTACTGACGGTCAATCAATGCAGGATAAATTAATACCACACTGTCTATACTAAGCAGTGTGGTATTCTTGTTGTTAGAGGTGATATAGATATGAACAATGAGGAACTACAAAATCTCGTTAGTCGAATATCATTAGAAAGTTTCCAGAAGCCATTCATGCATCAAGCATATTTTAATCCAAGGTTACGTTCAACAGGTGGACGTTACCTTTTACAATCGCATAATATTGAAGTTAATCCAAATGCTTATGAAATGTATGGTATTAGCGAAGTAGAAGGTATAGTTCGACACGAATTATGTCATTATCATTTACATTTAGAAGGCAAAGGGTATCAGCATCGAGACAAAGACTTTCGAGAGCTATTAGTAAAAGTGAATGCTCCTCGGTTTTGCTCAGTATTACAAATCCCTAAGCTATCTCAAAAAAAGCAACGTCGACTGTATACATATACATGTGTAAAATGCCGACAACAATATGTAAGAAAAATTAGAATGAACGTGGGGAAATACTGCTGTAGCAAGTGTTTAGGACGTTTGGAGTTAGTAGAATAAAAAAACTTTTAAAAAAAGGTTGACGTTTACTGTAGATGTCCCTATAATAGTAAAAGTCGACAAGATAACGACGACAAAACATATGAATTATTCCGAAGTAGCTCAGTTGGTAGTAGCACCTGACTGTTAATCAGGTTGTCGCAGGTTCGAGTCCTGCCTTCGGAGCCATGGCCCCTTGGTCAAGTGGTTAAGACACCGCCCTTTCACGGCGGTAACACGGGTTCGAATCCCGTAGGGGTCATTTCATTAGTTTGATTCATAAAAATATAGTAACATTGGTCCCGTGGTGTAGCGGTTAACATGCCTGCCTGTCACGCAGGAGATCGCCGGTTCGATCCCGGTCGGGACCGCCACTTATTGGGGTATAGCCAAGCGGTAAGGCAACGGATTTTGATTCCGTCATGCCTAGGTTCGAATCCTAGTACCCCAGCCATTCATTTCTTAATACGAGCCATTAGCTCAGTTGGTAGAGCATCTGACTTTTAATCAGAGGGTCGAAGGTTCGAGTCCTTCATGGCTCATCTCTTTAAGAAAAAAGTTGACTTCTTAGATTATCATAGTATAATGAGGAAGTTACTAATTGAATGCGGTCGTGGCGGAACGGCAGACGCGCTAGGTTGAGGGCCTAGTGGGGGCAACCCCGTGGAGGTTCAAGTCCTCTCGGCCGCACTAAATCGATTTTTAAACATATATGCGCCCGTAGCTCAATTGGATAGAGCGTCTGACTACGGATCAGAAGGTTATGGGTTCGACTCCTGTCGGGCGCGCCATTTTAAATTAATATTATTTATCTTGCGGGTGTAGTTTAATGGTAAAACCTCAGCCTTCCAAGCTGATGTCGTGAGTTCGATTCTCATCACCCGCTCCAAAAAAACTTATTGACATTCATATTTTTGTGTAGTATGATGTAGAAGTTGTCGCTTCTAGTGGCATTATGAACCTTGAAAACTGAACAAGCAAAACGTAATCAATAAAGTTTTCAGTAGCTAACCTTGAGTTAGTGAACGAAACAAAATTTTGGACATCAAACATGATGCCAGCAAAACAATTTGAGCTAATCAAATTTCTTTTTATGG
>NZ_JBNNTW010000027.1:0-21037 GCF_050279145.1 Lysinibacillus sp. NPDC094177
ATCATCGCATCCATGCGATAACGGCTAACTGACCTGCATCACGCAGGCCTAAGCACAAAGCCGATTCCGGACGCAATTATGCCGAGGCATAATTGATTCATTCCCCCTCATTATAGCATTCAACAAGGCATGCTTTATCGTCAATTGTGAATCCTTTGTAAACGCAAATTGAATCATTGTAAAATTGTTTGAAATCTGCACAAAGAGGGTATGGATTATAGTAACATGCACTTATAGAACAAAAAGGAGTGATTTTTATAGGTATTCATCAATTTTTTACAAGTCTTAATGACTTAGAGCGTATTATTCGTTGCCCTGGGCGTTTCAAATTTGAAGAGCACAATGTGGCTGCTCATTCATGGAAGGTATCACAGTATGCGATGTTTTTTGCTACACTTGAGGAAATGAATGGAGCTACGGTTAATTGGAAATCATTATATGAAAAAACCATCAATCACGATTTTGCCGAAGTGTTTATCGGCGATATTAAAACTCCAGTAAAGCATGCGAGCCCAGAGCTTAAACAAATGCTTGCACATGTTGAAGAAAAAATGATGGAGAAATTTATTATTGATGAGATCCCACAAGAGTTTCAGGCTGTATTCTTTGAACGCATGAAAGAAGGTAAGGACAACACTATAGAAGGTCGCCTACTTGAATTTGCTGATAAGCTAGACCAATTTTATGAAGCCTTCGCTGAGTTAAAACGCGGAAACACAGATAAAGAATTTGTGCATATGTATCAATCAGCTCTTTCCAAGATTTTAACTATTCCTCTTGAAGATTCAGTTCACTATTTCCGTACTGAGATTCTGAAGGACGCTGTGAAGGAAAAAACACATATTGATATTCAAGCTTTGACCAATGAAGTATTAACATCAAATTAATAGGTGCATGTACAAGTTTTCCGAACGAATTAACTCACGGAAGGCTTTTTTTATTTTCATCAATTACACCTTGGCATAATTGCGTCCGGAATCGGCTTTGTGCCTTGGCCTGCGTGATGTAGGTCAGTTAGCCGTTATCGCATGGATGCGATGATTTTAGGCTAACATCCTATGTGAACTCCTTTCCGATTCTGTGACATCCGCCGGAGGCTTTAACTTCTTTCAGCGGGTATTTGAACACCACTGAAAAAGTAACTTAAACCCGCATTCATCTCACCACCTATAGAGGAGGGAGACATTTGTAGCTGACGTTTTGCTTTCGCTACAAAAAACATCTGCTGAAAAAAGTTAAAAGGGGAGTATGCACCATGGTTTCAATTTATACACTTCTTCTTTACATACATATTTTAAGTGCTATTCTTTCGATTGGGCCTTTGTTCGTTGTTTTAACAATTGTTAAGAAAATGCGTACAGCGTCTCATGTTGAAATGTCACCATATATTGAGGCTTTTAAAGGAGCAATTACGATCGTCAAGCATTCAGGGCATGTTCTTGTTGCATCTGGTATTTTATTAATGTGGCATGCGGGCTATCATTGGAGTACCTCGTGGATTGTTCTTACATTTCTCGTGATGCTTGCCTCCATTGTATTCTTAGCAAGAGCGTTCAAACCGACTTTACAGACATTTAATACGCCTGCCTATGATCAGCAAAAATTTGCTTCATTACTACATCGCAAAGCATGGATGTACATTTTATTATTGCTTATCATGCTATGGCTAATGGTAGCAAAGCCTGTGCTTTGGTAAAGAATAAAAAAATTCATACCTTAAGTTTTGTGAATGTTGTGCCGTTATAAAAAAGAGCCACCACCAACTCAATTGAGAAGGTGATGGCTCTTGTTAATGGTGCGTAGTAATTTATCTATTTTTTGGAATATGGAAGGTGGCATTTGTCCCTTCATTTAGTGTGCTAATAATTTGTAACCTCTGTCCGTAAATCCTTTTAAGACGTAAATCCGTATTACGTAGACCTACACCAGTGTTTGGTGAATTGCTACCGGATTGTAGTTCATCTAATATACTTGGATCAATCCCAACACCATCATCTATAACACTTACTGCAACATGATTCGGAAAATCTTTTATCCGGATACAAACTGTACCGCCTTCTTCCTGTTTCAATACACCATGACGAATTGCATTTTCGACTAAGGTTTGTAAGGAGATAGGGGGGATATCAATATTTATATTGTCATCTATATCCCATTCAATGTTTAGTAAGTCCCCAAAACGCTGCTGATTAATATAGAGATATGAGCGTACTAGCTCTAACTCATCCTTAAGTGGTACTACTCGCTGTAAATTGCGCACATCAAAGCTTGCATGCAGATACTCACCAAAATGATGCATTAAGTCAATCATTCGATCTGTATCGATCGTACTAAGTGAAGCAATCGAATTTAATGTATTAAATAAAAAATGTGGCTGTATTTGGGCCTGAAGCCAAGCTGTTTCCAAATGTAGACGTTGATTGATGCTATATTTTAAATCGATTAAGGCTCTGCTCCTAACCTTTAACTCTAAAGAATTAATAGGCTTCGTAACATAATCATTTGCACCATGGGTGAAACCAGCAAAGACATCCTCGGAATAATTACGAGCTGTTAGTATTAAGACAGGTAATTCAAGCAATGAGTAGTGTTCTCGAATAATTTCCGTTAATGCATAGCCAGACATATAAGGTAACATCGCATCAATAATGATTAAATCCCAATCATCTTGCTGTAGGACTTCTAATGCCTTTTCACTGCTATTAACCGTAGTAACAGCATATTCTGTTGCGGCAAATAAACTACGCATAATTGTTAAGTTTACAGGATCATCATCGACCATTAAAATTTTAAATTGTTTTTCCATTGTCGGTGATGAATTATTTTCTTCAATAGAAATATGCAAATCCTCTTCCTCTATATAAGATGGCTCCTCATTAACGTTATCCTCTGCTAATGGTAAGGTGAAATAGACATCCGATCCTTTGTTAGGAATAGAATGTATTTGCAAAGTCCCTCCATGTAATTCGATAAGCTTCTTTGAAATTAATAACCCGAGACCGATTCCATCATTATTGTCATTTCCTTGTTCGTAAGGGGAAAATAAACGACTTTGGATAGCATCATCCATTCCTAACCCAGTGTCACGAATATGGATAACTGCCATGTTATTTTCTAGATAGGCACTGATTTTTATCGATCCTGCACTCGTATATTTAATGGCATTGTGTAGGAGATTAAAAAGAATTTGAATCAATCGATTTTCATCGGCCACTACATTAGGAAATGACCTAGGAATCGTTGAATTCATTTGAATCTGTTTACCATTTGTTATAAAGCGTAACATATCAAAAACACCATAAACTATACTTTGGATGCTAACGTTCTTTTTATGGAGATGTAAATTACCTTCCTTTAAACGAGTAAAGTCTAGTATGTCATTTAATGTAAAGGACATGCTTCTCCCGATATCAATTAGATGCTTTAGGTTTTGTTTGTCTTCAGCCAAAAGCTTGTTGTTTGGATTATCATAAATGGACTGTCCTAACGTAACCATTTTATTCATGGGATCCCATAGCTTTTGTGAACTGCTGGATAAAAATTCATCTTTCAGTGCATCGTCTTTTTGTAATTTAGCAATCAATTGATTAATTTGTGCTTGATTTTCATAAAATCGTTTAAACCAATAACCTGAAAAACCGAGTAAGACAAATAAATAATCGAATGGATACAACGGTATATTAAAATCATAGATGGATTTGATATATGCCCATATGATGCCATTCATTGTACCAAGGGCCGTCAATGCAATAAAAGCAGTGCTCTGTTTTTGATTTTCAAGATACTCTCTTAAAGCGAGTACTGCTACAAATAAAAATGAAACGACATAAAGTATAAAATAAAAAGGATTTATTACGGATAACCAATCAATCGGTAAGACGACAGTCAAAAATGCTGAAAGGGCATAGAAAGCAAAGAGCAACTGAAAGTATTTAGCATTATGATATTTGACTAGTAAAACACGCATAAATTGAACAAAGAAAAAAGAAGACCCGAGATAAATGATAGTAGAAAGCTTAAATGACCATACATAATCGAGATGTAACCAAGTGAGTATAGATTGGTCGTATGAAATTAATTCATCTACTAAAGGCAAAAGAAAGCCAACTGTGAACAGTAAAACAACTGGTTTTGGATGTATAAACAAAAACACAAGAGTGCTAAAAAGTGCAAACAATATGAGCGTTATTGAAATTGTAGCAAGAGATAAATCATTAATCATTTGGTGATGTTCCATAGCTGCAGCAGAGCCCAATAAAATTCTTTTTTTTATGGTAGGACTTACTAATGTATCAAAATTAGATACATGTAAAATTAAATCAATTTCAGGCTGCTCATTTGTAAAGTAAAGAGTATAAGGAGCGGCTTGACCTTTATGACTACGTGAATTAGTAGCTACTTTTCCTGACTGTTCAACCAACTTTCCGTTAATATATAATGCTGAAGCGGTTGGCACTGCAGGAATCCGAACGGCATAACGATGATCTTTGGGAGCATTGTGATTGAGTAAGATTTTTAAACGGTATGTACCATATCTTTGTGTTGTTGCCTCTGAATCTCGCATGGGAATAGTCCGTGTAGTTTGATCAAATGATTGAGGTGACTTGTTATTGTCAACGTTTAAGGGATCTATTAATAATTCGGGATAGTAGAGCCATTCACCATCTAAGTTAAGAACTTCTTCATCGGATAGCTGTTGATCCCGTATATCAAATATACCTTTCTGGGCAATCGGTTGATCACCTGAAGGTAGAAAGTATGCTAGCCATAGTAAACGGAGTGACGTAAGAACTATAAAAATTAAAATAATGAAAAGAAAATGTCGTATAGTCGCTTTTTTCAACAGTGACATAAGAACCTCCAAAATTTTCTTCTTGTAATCAATTATGCCTCGGCATAATTGTAGCTGACGTTTTGCTTTCGCTACAGGAAACATTTTGCTGAAAGAAGTTAAAAGAACTATATTTACCATGCCATGAAATTTAGAAAATGGAAATAGGAAATTTTTAAAAATAATACTTTCAGACTAATCAGAAAGATATATATCGACAAAAAAATCCTTTTATCCGATTAATAATAAATCTATATTTCATAATCAACTCATCTGATCGATTAATAAAATACTCTTGGTATCAAAGTATCAAAGCATAGAGTGGAAAATGCAGTCTAATACATATTTTTGTAAACTTCCATTAGTTTTTAAGTTTTTTTTAAGAGGTATGACGTATGATGATGGAATAAAATCTCAATGGGAGAAATGATCTATTGTGGGTAAATTCAAGTTAAAGTTATCGTTTGTTATTGTTAGTATGACGGTAATTGTTATACTAGCGACTTTTAGTGTTAGTATTTGGAGTAGCTATCGAAATTTTAACGACATTCTCATGCAAAATAAAATTGCTATGCAAGAACATTATGTGAAGGAAGTTTCGGTAATCACGGAGAGCTACGTACAAGAAAAACTGAGGGAACCAAATCAAAATAAGTCGATTGAACCTTATATGGTGCAAGTGGTTGATAAGTTACTTGATGAAAAAATAATTTCATTTAGCGCATTCATAAAAAGTATAATCGTTCCTTTACTATTATGGGTAGTCACAGTACTTGTATTAGCTGTATGGCTTGCTTTCAAAATTGTACGGCCTTTAAAAAAGCTTTCTACTAGCGTGGAGAGAGAAGAAATGCAGAAGCTTGAAGAAATTAATGGCTGGTATTACGAAGCGCAGTCGTTAAAAAAAGTAGTGCAAAACATGGTCATTAGTTCAGAAAGCAAAATATTTGATTTAACTAATCAACTGAATATAGACTCCTTAACAGGAATTCCTAACCGTAGAAGGATGGATCAAATTTTACATGAGTTAATCATCAATAAAGTACCACATGCAATAGTATTAATAGATTTAGATGATTTTAAAAGTATAAACGATACATATGGACATACTGTAGGGGATGAAGTTTTAAAAGCTTTCGCAAGTCATATGCAGGAGAGAATTGAGAAACATGGAATGTGTTTTCGATATGGTGGGGAAGAGTTTATGGTTATATTGCCATCCGCGACAATAGATGTGGCTTTAGAATTAGCGGAGAATTTACGCATTAAGCAGGCCATGTTAGATACTGTATGTGGAAGGCCAGTTACAATGTCCGCCGGCATTACAGCATTAACAGCAAATATTAAGACAGCTAATCAGATCATTATAATAGCAGATCAGGCATTATATAAGGCGAAGCAGTCAGGAAGGAACTGTATCTGCGTCGTCGGAGAATTGTCTGAAAAAATGATTAAATGAATTATCAGCCAAACTAAAAAAATACTCTTTTGGTCAGCTTGTCTACCCACACTAATGATGAAGAGTTGTTGATTTTCAAGGAGAGTGAAGCCAAACCCGCGGAAAGCGCCAACTCGGAGTGAAAATCAACCTTTGTTTATGGATACACATTATTTATATATATTCTTTTGTGGGCAAGCTAAAGGCATCGAGAGTTATCTTCTTGATGCCTTTTATAGATTACAATTATTCAACTGATATAGCATTAAATAGCTCAGTTGTTTCTTGCTCTGGTAAAATACCGAGATCCGTCATCAAAGTACCTTTAAAGGTATTGTAAACCCTTACTGCACTTGCTCGATTATCTACTTCTATATAGTGTTTCATAAGTTGTTGGATGATTTTATCGGAATATGGATTATGTTCTATCGTTAAAAGTAATATTTCTTCTCGTTTTTTTACATCATGTATTTCTGTATAATGCTCTATTAAATCATGAAGTAAAAGTGTAAATTTGTTGTTCGTTAAATTTGCTTTACTAGTAATCCATGGATAATCTAATGCGGCCATATACTCACCTTGATAGTCTTGTATTAATGCCTCAGCTTTCTCTATATCCAGCTTACCTGTCTCTGTTTTACCATTTAAAATATGCTCTAAGTCATGAGCATCACATTGAAAATCCTCTAGTTGCAAAATATAGCAACCATTTGCATACTGTATGACTTCTAAATAGCCCAATGTTGAAAGAGTAGTACGTAGATAGGAAACGGTTGTATGTAACTGTACTCTTGCCTTTTTAAATTCTGTATCTGCCCATAAAGCATCGATAATTGTATCACGAGGTACATGATTATTGAGATTGGAAAAAAGAAAAGCAAATAATTCTTTTGTTTTAAGCGTTCTCCAATGGATGGCTTTGTTATTGTGTAAAACAACGAATCCTCTAAAGCATTGTATCGTAAGCGCGGGTTTGTTTCGTATTTGTATAGGAGTCGATTTATTTTCTAGGAGGAGGAGTTCTTGGATTCTATTAATAGTTGTCTCTAGACGAGCTTTTGAAATAGGCTTTAATAAATAGTCAATGGAGTGAATTTCAAATGCTTGGACAGCATAGTCCCGATACGCAGTGACAAATACGATGAAAATATTTTTGTTCCATTCTTTTAATAGCCGTGCAATCTCTAAACCGTTCAAGCCAGGCATTTCAACATCTAAAAATGCTACTTGAAAATCCAAGCTTGGCCCCTCTGTAAGTAAATCTTTTGCAGTTGTAAAGGATTTAATGACCTCTATTGAACTAAATTCCTTTAACTTTTTCTCCATGTTTATAAGAGCTAATGGCTCATCATCCATTACTATTACTCGAATCAAAAAGGGCACCAACTTTCAAATTTTAATTAACCGGAAATATAAAAAATAAAAGTGAAACAGGTTAAATTGAAATATCAATGACTGCCCCTTTATACGGATGTGAAGCTACTTGTTGCTGTGGTAGATCTTTTAATAATTCGACAGCAGCTACAGTATTTAGATTGAGCGCATTTTGCATAACACTCATTTGTACAGTTTGTTGTAGCTCCATAATCTGAGAAGACATTATTGTATTAATTTCCACCTTGCATTCCTCCTTTACCATATTATCGGATAAAAACACTGATATTCCAACATATAAAAATTGCAAATAGAGTTCTAATGTTTTCCCTCAAAATTGTTCAATTTTCCAAAAATATATTTGATATTGTATATTTTTCCGTTTTTATAGAAATAATTCGTACTATCAGGTCCGTTGTCCTGAGTTATTAATTGCATTAGCTTGCATAAAAGAGTCTAACTCTAGTGTGCTAGCAGCAGACTGCAAAATAATAAAATATGGAGGTTACAAAATATGAAAAAACAAGCTTTAGCTTTAGCTGTAACATTGACCTTGGGATTAAGTCTATTTACCAGTACGTCATCTGCAAAGGAGAAACTCGCTTTTAAGCCATACGACGCATTGTGGGGAATCTCGAAAATTTACAATTTATCTTTAGGAGATTATGAGCCAATGATCGACCCAGACGCGAAATGGTTTTATCCAGAGCAAAATTTAAATGAAGTCGAAATGAAAAATGATAATTCAAAGAAAGACCAACACTTTGTTGAGGCTGGTGATACATTATTTACAATTGCACGTGTAAATGGTGTGTCAGTGGAAGAATTAAAAGAATGGAATAATCTCCCATCTGATGTAATTTATGTGGGGGAAACATTAGCTATCAAAGCATCAGCGGCAAAACCTAAAACTTTTGAAAACAAAACTAAAAAGGTAGCAACGACATCAAGTAAAAAGAAAGTAGCGACATCAAGCACAAACTCAATGAGTGCTCCGGCAAATGCAGGTAAAACATTAACAATGCGAGCAACAGCCTATACAGCGTATTGTGCAGGATGTTCGGGGATTACAGCGAATGGAACAGATATAAGATCTAATCCAAACTTAAAGGTAATTGCTGTAGATCCACGTGTAATTCCTCTGGGTTCTAGGGTTTGGGTTGAAGGTTATGGTGAAGCAATCGCAGCAGATACTGGCGGAGCGATAAAAGGTAATAAAATTGATGTATTTATTCCTACCGAGGGACAAGCTCGACAGTGGGGCGTCAAACATGTAACTGTAAAAATTTTAAATTAATGTTATTAAGAGGGTATCTCGTAAATAATATGTACCCTTTGTAAAGGACATTTTAAAAAAGGTTAGGCAACTTTTTGAAGCTGCTGTCTGTATTTTGCAGGCGGCAGTTTTTTTAAATTCCATTGCCCTCGATAATGATTGTAGTAAATCATATAGCTCTTAATCTCTTTCTTTACTTCTTCTAACGTTTCACATGCTCTAATAGTTGTTTCATCTTTAAAATGCCCAAAGAATGATTCTTGTGGCGCATTATCCCAACAGTTTCCTCGACGTGACATGGACTGTCCTAAGCCAATTTTCTTCACTAAGGCTCGGAATTTTGGATTAGTATAGTGGAAACCTTGATCCGAATGGATAAAGGCATCTTCCCTTAAATGGCGATGCTTCTTCAATTTATGTAACGTATTGAGCGCAATTTCTATACTCAATGAAGAAGAAACTTCATAAGCTAAAATTTCATTTGTTTCGGCGTCTTTTATCGTTGATAAATAAGCACGTTTACCGCCTCTATATGTTAAATATGTGATGTCGGTTAGTAATACTTTTCCTGCCACACCTTGCTTGAAGTTGCGGTGTAAATTGTTAGGGCATGTGCGATGTTCCTTCGTTGCTTTTGCCATACGACGTGCTGGATTCGCTTTTCGAATGGGGCAGATAATATTAAATTTCTTCATAATGCGACGAATTCGTTTTAAGTTGTACGTAATCTTATATTGGTTTTCTAAGGTCATTTTAATTTGACGTGCACCTTTCTTATAACCTCGGAAGTGATACGCCTTTAAAATAATTTCTTTCATACCTTCATCTGCTTCATTCTGTTTTTGGCGACTTTGGATGGCTTCCTCACTAAAATAGCGATAATAACCGGAACGTGAAACACCTGTGATTTCACAAAGATAACGAACAAGACGCTTTAGTTGATACTTCTCTATGATTTGGTAGATGAGCTCGAACTTTTGGGTTGTAGTTATTTGGATTTCTTTCTCATCATCTGCCTTTCGAGCTGATCTAGCTTTTTTAAAAGTTCGTTTTCAGCTTCTAATAATTTCATCTTCGCTTCTAAGCGTTCATATTTTTCTTCTAAACTTAATTCCCGTTCTAACGGACGACCTGAATGATGTTTTCTTGCATCTTCTAAACCTGTTAGCCCATGCTCTTTATAAGCAGTACGCCAACGATTCGAAGCTCTCCGAATACGTGCTGGACCAAGAGCTTCAATGTCAAAACCCGCCTCAAGAAAAATTTCACTTGGATATTTTCCTTTATCGTATTCATCAATAAAAAATTCTTTAAATTCATCTGTATAAGTAATGGCTTTCGTGCTTACTGTTTTGACGTATGGATTTAAATTTAATTGTGCCTGTTGTTGTTTCGAAAGTAAATTTTTAGTCATATTGTTTACCACCGCTCGTTTTTTTCTTCATTATAAACAAAATACCCTATAAGATGACCTTTTTGAAAGTGTCTATCTTATAGGGTACATATTAAAATTAGAGATATCCTTTTATTTTTCATTCCTTTTAAGTGTCAACGGCTACCAAAAGCCAAGTCTACAAAATCTACTTCTTAGCCGATAATCCGCAAAATTCTCATTGAAATTGCATAACTGGAAGGTTTGTTGGCAACCATCAGATATAGAGGAGGTATTTTTATGAAAAAAATGAGCTTAATAATTATTTCTTTATTAGTATTTGTTGGTGGTTGTAGTTTCTTTGAAAAGAAGGAGCAAAAAGTGGCTGTTAACGCAAGTTCAGGACCAACAGCAACCGCGAAAGTAATTGGTAAAAATAATGAAAGTTATGGCAATGCCTATTTTGAGGAAGAGGATAATGGGGTTAAAGTGACACTCGCACTTTCGGGATTGCCAGCCGGAAAACACGGCATTCATATTCACTCCGTTGGGAAGTGTGAACCACCAACGTTCGAATCAGCAGGTCCGCATTTTAATCCAACACATAAAGAGCATGGGAATCTAAATCCTAAGGGATATCATTTAGGAGATCTTCCGAATTTAGAAGTTGGAGAAGATGGAAAAGTGGATCTGAATTTTTTAGCTGAAGGGCTAACTTTAGAAAAAGATGCTGCCAACTCATTGTTACGTGATGGAGGCACTACATTAATCATTCATGAATCAGAGGACGATTATAAAACAGATCCTTCTGGTAATTCTGGTGCTAGAATTGCTTGTGGCATTGTTCAATAAGGAAAACGAATCGGCTGTATCTGAAGTAAATCACTTTAGATACAGTATTTTTGTTTTGAGGGTAAAAATCGACAATCATTTTGGTTCATTACTAACAAGTGGGGAGATTATGTGTTAAAAAGAATGTTATCTAGTTGCACTTGCTGCTATTGCGGCTTCGGGAATATCTGGTGGAGATCCGATAAAAACAGGTGTAAACTCAGCGAAGCTTGCTATTGCAGCGTTTATTATTCCGTACATGATTGTATTTTCACCGGCATTGCTAATGATTGATACAACTATACCTGAAATTATATGGGTAGTATTCACGGCCATTACAGGAATGGTAGCTATAGGTGCAGGAGTAATAGGTTACTGGTATCGCAAAATGCTTTGGTTTGAACGCATTATTGCTATTGCAGCTGGTTTACTTCTGATCTATCCAGAAAAATTCTCGGATTGGGCAGGGTTAGCAATCTTTATTGTTATGTTTGTTATTCAATATGTAACGCAGCATAAAGGTAACGGAGATGACGATAAAAAAAGTAAATCAAGTGTTACAGCTTAGGTAAGAAGTGAAAAGGGCTTAGGGCCGACATAATATTAAAATAATAAGAATCTGCTCATTTTCTGAGTTAGTAAGTGCATGCCTTGTAATGTCTATGAGGCGATGAAAACACGCGCAATTTACGGCGTCCATGTACCGATCGCTTGGTTTATAAGTCTAACCATGAAGGGAGATGTATCATAATTTGATACATCTCTTTTTCTTATTAACCTCGAAATTTAATCTAAAAAGTAGATCGTTTTTATATTTTTTATGCATAATGAGCATTGTTTATTGCTTTTTTTACAAAGGCCATAGTATAATTCTTTTATCAGAAAATTCAATCAAATTGAACGGCGAGGTGATTAGATGAAAAAGTTGGCGAATTCAAAATTTGAAACATATTTAATGGATCAGGAAATTGAGTTTAATATCGAAGAGGAAAAAAATGAGGAGCAACTAACGATGGTACATTATGAAGAATTTCCAGAAGGTTTTTTTACAAGTTTATAATAAATATTTGATGGACTGTGCTAAAGGTAGTGATATCTTTTAACACAGTCCTTTATTTTCTTATACAAAATAATTTAAAGTGATATTTATTAAAATGTACGCCATATATAAGTTGATTGGAGTGGAGACTGGGCGACCCTAAGAAAGCGTCCAGTTGGAACGGAAATCAACCCCATATTATGCTCATTGTCTCCTTCTTTTTAATTTTTAATTTCCTTAATAAATTCCTATATAGGTCTAAATCCATATGTACTTTTAAGAAATAGTTTCCTGTATAATGGGAAACAAAAATGCGTATAGAGGTGTAGTTATGTCAAATGCTGTAATCTTAGAAGAAACAATTTACCAATGGTTTGATCATTTTCATAAATACCCAGAGGTAAGTTGGAAGGAATTTGAAACTACTAAAAAGATTGCGTCGATTTTAGATGAGTTAAATGTATCCTATCGTTTGTTAGGGGACGTTCCGGGCTTAATTGCTGAAATTGGTACAGGTGATGAGATTGTTGCTGTACGTGCAGATATAGATGCTTTGTGGCAAGAAGTGGATGGGAAGTGGCAAGCTAACCATTCATGTGGGCATGATGCAAATATAACGATGGTTCTTGGCGCTTTATTACTGCTGAGAGATCGACCATTGCAACATCGTGTTAGATTTATTTTCCAACCTGCTGAAGAACTTGGGAATGGAGCTTGTGCAGCCTTTGAGCGCGGGGCTGTTGATGGTGTATCACATTTATTTGGTGTTCATTTAAGACCAATTGAAGAGCTACCGCTTGGCAAGGTATCACCTGCTATCCATCATGGTGCGGCTTATTTTTTAGAAGGAACAATACGAGGTACTGATGCTCATGGAGCTAGACCTCATCAAGGGCAAAATGCAATCGATGTTATTATGGCCGTACAACAAATGCTCAATAGCATACATTTATCACCTTTCGAGCCTCATTCTGCAAAGTTAACGAAGATTGTTGCAGATGGTGGTAGTACAAATATTATTCCAGGTACTGCGAGCTTCTCTATGGATATTCGAGCGCAACGTAATAGCCAACTAGAATTACTTCGTAGTCGTATTGAGTTTGGCTTAACATCAATCCAACAGCAGTTTGAAATTGATATGGACTGGAAATGGTTAGATTTCACACCTGGTGCTGAGGTTTCTTCAATTGCCGCATGTATGGCTAAAGACGCGATTATTGAAACGCTTGGGGAAGCGCATCTGGCTGAGGAAATCACAACACCTGGAAGTGATGATTTCCATTTTTACACAGTTAAAAAACCTGAATTAAAAGCAACGATGGTTGGTATTGGAGCTAATTTAACTCCAGGATTACATCATCCGAAAATGACTTTTGAACGAAGTGCATTAATTGATGCTGCGAAAGTACTTGCTTGTGTGTTAGAGAAAAAACCTGAATACGAATAAGGATCGCGAGAGAGCTATGTCAAAATTTCTTTGATATAGTTCTTTTTTTATTTTTTTATAGAAATATATGAATATTTTGCATTGTCCCTAATAGCTATTTGAAAGCGTTTTTATGCGCAAAAATAGTCGAAATCGCTCGAGAAGCATAAAATTTTTGCGTTGACTTTTAATTTTTCGAATATTATGCTAAAAAACATATAAAAATATTTGCGTCGTAGGAAAGTTGAAAAGGGGATAGGTGCAAAAAAGGGGATGGAACTGTAAAAAGGAAATTATGCTAGTTGGGCACTTCTAAAATTAATAATTATATCTATTGTTTTAGTAGGATTAACTATCAGAGCATGGATCTATGATAGAGTCGTAGCAATAATGATTTATTAAGGCTTAAAATTAATTTCTCCAGCATGGTTCTTAGTAACAATTATGCTGTTATCGCAAGGGTTTATTAAAAAGAGATTTTGACATTATTATTTTAACAAGAACATTTAATTTTGATATATAACAACAGCTAGGTAAAGAAAAACTAGATTTAGTTTTCTTTAAATTGGCAACATTAAGTGTTTTTAGAAAGGATAAAAAAATGGTCTTAAAAAAAGAAAATAGTATATCACATGAAGATTCGCCCATTATTATACTAGGAGAAGAAAATTTAAAAAAGGGTTTAAAAGCTCGACATTTAACAATGATATCGATTGGTGGAGCAATTGGTACAGGATTGTTCCTTAGTAGCGGTGCAGCAATTAGTACCGCAGGTCCAGGCGGTGCATTACTAGCATATACTTTAGTTGGAGCTATGATTTTCTTTGTGATGACAAGTTTAGGAGAACTAGCAGCATTTATGCCTACAAGTGGTGCATTTAGTACTTATGGTACAAAATTTGTTGATCCAGCTTTTGGATTTGCAATTGGTTGGACCTACTGGTTTAATTGGGCAATGACGATTGCAGCTGAGTTATCTGCTTCTACAATGATTATGAAATTTTGGTTTCCAGACAGCTCATCTATATTATGGAGCGGTTCATTTTTAGCTATTATTTTCCTATTAAATTTTCTATCTGTTAAAGGATATGGTGAAGGAGAATATTGGCTGTCATTAGTTAAAGTAAGTGCAATTGTAATTTTTATTATAGTCGGCTTACTAATGATTTTCGGTATAATGGGTGGGGAAGCAGTAGGATTCAAAAATTTCACTGTAGATGATGCACCTTTTTCAGGTGGAACTTTAGGTGTTTTTATTGTCTTTATTGCAGCAGGGTTTTCATTCCAAGGTACAGAAATTGTTGGGGTAGCTGCTGGAGAAAGCGAGAATCCAGCGAAAAATGTACCTACAGCTATTAAAAGTGTTTTTTGGAGAATTCTTCTTTTTTATATATTTGCAATTTTAATTATTGGGCTTATCATACCGTATACAAACCCAAATTTACAAAGTGAAAATGTAATGGTCAGTCCATTTACCATGGTATTTGAAAAAGCTGGATTTGCATTTGCTGCTTCATTGATGAATGCTGTTATTTTATCAGCAGTTTTATCAGCAGGGAATTCAAGTTTGTATGCTTCAACACGTATGCTATACTCTATGGCTAAAGAAGGTCAGGCTCCAAGAATTTTTGGAAAGTTGAATAAACGTGGTGTTCCAGTTGCGGGTATGATATTAACATGTGCAGTCGGTATGCTTGCTTTTTTAGCTTCCTTTTTCGGGGATGGGGTAGTTTATATGTGGTTAATGAATGCAATAGGTATAACAGGGTTCATTTTCTGGTTAGGGATCTCTGTCAGTCACTATCGTTTCCGTAAAGCTTTTATTGCACAAGGGTATTCGTTGGACGATTTGCCTTATAGGGCAAAATGGTTTCCGATTGGACCGATTTTTGCAATAGCATGTGGACTAATTGTAATTATTGCACAAAATTTCCAAGCGTTTATGGCTGAAGAAATAGATTGGGGTAGTGTTGTAGCAGCGTATTTAGGAATTCCATTCTTCCTTAGTTTATGGTTTGGCTATAAAATCATTAAAAAAACAAAAGTTGTTAACCTTAAGGATGTTAATTTTGAATTTGAAAATAAAAATTTGAAATAATATCCACTATCATTGAAAAGATATAAAAACAGGAGTTACATTGTTACTATAGTTAACCCGTAGTCTCGCAGATGCCAAAAGTATCTGCGAGATTTTTTTAATAAATAGCAAAGTTCAATTCATATATTGTACGTGGGCGACCTTGTTGATGAGTCATTTCTTCACCAACAACTTTAGCATAACCGTTATCCACCAATTTTTTTATAATACGTTCTGTTGTGCGGCGTGTAACCTGTAAGTATTCAGAAAGATTATGGGAGGTAAATTGCGCTGATTGTCGCTCTCGGCTAAAATGAATGATCTTGGAAATATTTAATGGACTTAAGCCTGTTTTCTTTGCCATTTGTAAAACGTAGGGATCATCAGTTTTTAAAGCTAGTCTTATTTCTGATTTAGGGAATGGACCTAGCAAATTTTTATGTTCGTCTAGTATATAAATCTCGAAAGGTTTAGTAAATGTTAAGGCATTCTTGGCATTTTGATTAGCCTCAAAAATTGAATGACCATAACCAAAGGCTAGCTTAAATGGCTTATCGGTTTGTTGTAATAAGTTCTGTAAATTCTCTTTTTCGAGTGCCTTTTGCAACTGTCCAGCTGTCGTATATAGCTCAAAAGAGTATGGTGAAATTTCTTTATAAGTTGCATGTGTAGCTGCTGTGATTTGCGTTAACATGTTATAGTCTATTGGTTTATTTTCAGGAGCTTCTAATAGTCCGACAACCGCTTTTACAGATTCGGATTTTGTAAGAAGTGATTGGGATTTCGTCTCCTCTAAGCATTGAACAATGGAGTTAGTTGCATCTAACATGCGCATTGCAGGTATTTGAAGGGCTTGCAATTCATCAAATACACTATGAATACTTGTTACGACAAAGTCAACGCTGTTAGCTTCCCATAAAGCTATATGATGCTGCAATATAGATTGAGTAGATTTAGTGATAGAAATGGGCTGAATATATGGTTTTGGACCACAATACTCTATTTCTGTTAGTACATTTTCTACAATAGCTGGATTCATAACATCAATGGAAATTCTATTTAAAGGTACTGCATGATTGGCTATAAGTGATAACAAAGTTGTGGAAATTGCTGTCTCATCTTGTTTTATATAATTCCAAGGTATTGGCAGTTCTGATAGTACAGATTGGGCATGTAAATAGGGCAATGCCCCTCCGAATAAAAGTGCATCACATGGCTTAATTTCCTTTAACAAAACGGGTGCCTCTGTAGGTTGATTGTACAGATAAAAATCTATTTGAATATTCTCTATGTTTTGTGCGATACTATTTATACGCTTCATAAATGCTTTAGAGCAAATAACCGCTATTTTAGTAGACATAGGGCAACGTTCCTTTTCTTCTATATTTTTTAACAATTAGCGACGTATTAGCGACAACTACATTATACAGGAGACTGATAAAAATGAAAATCCAACAAGTAGAGATTTTTGCAATTCATTTACCACTTATTGATCCATTTATCATCAGTTATGCTACATATGATACGATGCCTTCTATTATTTTGAAGGTTACGACAGACACAGGTATTGTAGGCTATGGTGAAGCAGTACCAGATGAGCACGTAACAGGGGAGACGTGGGAGAGCACGTATGCTGTATTAAAGAATCAGCTTGCCCCTGCAATCATTGGAGAAAATCCAATGGCCTTTGAAAAACTTCACGATATATTGAACAAAATTGTGAAGGATGTGCCAGCAGCGAAAGCAGCGATTGACATTGCTTGTTTCGATATTGCAGGTAAAGCATTACAGGTTCCAGTGTACCAACTACTAGGTGGACGTTATCATGAGAAATTCCCGATTACACATGTACTGAGCATTGGAACACCGGAGGCGATGGCAGAAGAAGCAGCTAGCCGTGTAGAGATGGGCTATCGATCATTTAAAATGAAGGTAGGAACAGAGGTAGCTCGTGATGTTGCTCGTATCAAAGCGGTACGTGAACGTGTTGGTGAAGACATCGCGATTCGTGTAGATGTAAATCAAGGATGGGGCAAGGCGTCAACTACATTACAAGGTTTACGTGCATTAAAGGATCTGAATATCGATTGGCTAGAGCAGCCGGTAGATAGTGAAGATATTGATGGAATGGTAGAAGTGAAGTCAAAATCAGACGTATCATTAATGATTGACGAAGGACTTCGCGGTGTACGTGAAATGCGTGAAATTATCGCAAAGCGTGCTGCAGATAAAGTCAATATTAAATTAATGAAATGCGGTGGAATTTATCCTGCTATGAAACTAGCAGTTATGGCTGAAATGGCAGGCATTGAATGTCAAATCGGTTCTATGGTCGAATCATCAGTTGGTTCAGCAGCTGGCTTCCATGTAGCATTCTCTAAAAAAATAATGACAAGTGTAGAATTAACAGGCCCATTAAAATTCTCTAAGGATGTCGGAAACTTACACTATGATGTGCCATTTATCTGTTTAAACGAAAAACCAGGATTAGGTGTAGACGTAGACGAAGAGATCCTAAAAGAAATATGTAAGTTCTCAACAATTGTAACAGCCTAAGGAGGCGGCGAAATGGAAAAGATTTATGAAGGTATGCTAGGGGAAACGCCGTTTTTTGTTACAACATTAAGTCTTCAGCATTTGCAAGAAATTGAACAATTACAGCTTGAGGTTTATGAATCATTAGCCGACCAAAGTATATTACAACCATTAAGCACTGAGGAATTTGACTATATTTTAAGAGGCAATGGCATGATGATAGGAGCTTACGTAGAGGATGAGTTAATTGCCTTTCGCGCACTATTAAATCCACCTGTTGATGACGAACACCTTGGCTACGATTGTGGGATAGCCGAGGATGAATTTCATAAAGTTTTATATCAAGAAATATCGAATGTCTCACCAACATATCGTGGCTTTGGATTACAAAAAACATTAGCTCAAGTTGTCATGGGACACATAGATTTAGAAAAATATGATTATGTATGTTCAACAGTAAAGCCATATAATATCCCTAGCTTAAAAGATAAATTTTCTCAAGGACTAGTCGTAAAGGGATTAAAGATTAAGTATGTAGACAAGCTACGATATGTTTTCTATAAAGACTTGCGACAAGAGCTAACAACCTATATAGAAAAGAAGACGATATCAATGAATGATACAGTAGGTCAGCAACAGCTTTTAAAGCAGGGCTATACAGGTACTTCTATGTATGAAGATCAAGATGATTGGTTCGTCGTTTATGAAAAGTAAATAACAGCAAAAAGCCTTACCTTTTACTTATTGTGAGAGGTAAGGCTTTTGTGTTGTTGTCAAAAATAAGATGTCTATTATGGAAAATAAGGCTCCTCGGCAAAGCGAATGGTTGATTTCCGTTCCGGCTGGGCGCTTTTATCGCTGCCGCTTCGCTTTCGCACAGAGCAAAGCTTCCTAGGGGGGGGCAATGAGCCGCTCGCATCACTACTAACTGCCTGTAGTTAGAGTGTTAATAGATTCAAGTTCAAACATTGGCACTTTACCCTTTGTATGCTTACTTCGCTGCATAGTCTTCTCTAGCATTCCTAGCTATATCCTCACACATTTTTACAATATGATTCAAACATCATTACGTGTATGATAATCCCTCATAAGCATATGACATTTTACTTAATCGATTAGATAGAGATGGCTCACCAGAGTTAGAAAGGTCAATATCCCAAATGAAATGATTTACTACTACTAATTTACTAATTGGTTATTTGAATATTTATAACTAAATGATGATAAATATAAAGAATTTTCATTAATTTTATTGACAATGATAATCATTCTCGATATAGTGTTGACTGCATTCAAAATTTCATACTACTTTTAGAAAGAAGGCATTTCTATTAAAACGCGTAGAATCATCTCAAAAATTCATTTATGGCTTAGTATGCTAGCAGGAGTTTTTATAGTACTGATTGGTTTAACAGGAAGTTTGCTAGTCTTTGAACCTGAACTAAACAGCATGCTACATCCTAATTTGTATAAAGTAACAGAAGGAAAAAAAGTTACATACCAGCAAGCTTTGGAGGTTGTATCAGAATCACATCCAAAAGGTCAAATTGACCGTGTATACACTCCAAGTGAACCTGACGCTCGAGGAGTTTACCTATTCCGCCTTAAAGAAGGAGAAGAACAACAAAAAATATTTGTCGATCCGGGAACAGGCCACATAAACGGAACATTAGGGGATAAAGCATTATTTAATCTAATAACGGAGTTTCACGAAAAGCTGCTGTTAAAAGATTTCAATGGTGAGAAAATCATCGGTGTGATTGGATTTATTTTCTTTTTCATAACATTATCAGGAATATATTTATGGTGGCCGGGCATTAAAAAATGGACACGTGGGTTTATTTTAAGACGTAATGCCAATCCTTATGTGCGGAAATATGATCTACATAAAGTCATTGGTGGAGTTTCCATTCCGTTTTTATTGGTTGTTTCGTTAACAGGAGCACTTTTTGCGTATGATGAAATGATTTTTGGCTGGTTTGGTGCAAAAGCAAAAGTAATGCCTCCTGAAGAGCAGCTTATCTCAGAAGCCCTTCCAAGTGGTAAGCTTCCACTTGATGAATTGATAAGTAGGGCTGAAAAATCAGTGCCTCAGGGGACACTTATGCAAGTTAGAATGCCCAAAAAGGCGGAAGGAGGAACTCTAGAAGGAGCAGTGGAATTTCGTCTCAGCGATTCATTCGATCCAGGGAATGGAAATGTAAAAGTATGGTTAGATCAGTATAGCGGAAAAGTAGTGGGCAAGTTAGATCCACATGTTGATAGTGGACTTATGTATCAAACATGGCACCTTCCATTACATACCGGTAGTTTTGGTGGTTTATTTACTAAAATTTTGTATGCTATCGGTGGTCTTACTCCATCTATATTGATGTTCACTGGTTTCTATATGTGGTGGTATAAGAAAAAGAACAAGAACAAACGGAAACAGAAAATCGACTCGAGAGCTGTGGTATAAACGTCCGATGAGCAGCTTCACTCACGGCGCTCGCTCCATGGTCCCATCTGTGAAGCCCCCAAGGAGTCGCCAGTCTCCACTCAACCATTGCATATGTACTTTCTGGCATATCACTCTAATATATAGTGATAAAACAAAGTTTTCAGGAACAGGTATATGTTAAAGCGAAGCGACAGCAACAAATGTTTTAACTGTGCGAAAGCGCAGTGCAACGCAGCGGCAGCAACAAATGGTTTCTGTGCGAAAGCGAAGCGACAGCAACAAATGGTTTCTGTGCGAAAGCGAAGCGGCAGCAACAAATGTTTTCTGTGCGAAAGCGCAGTGCAACGCAGCGGCAGCAACAAATGTTTTAACTGTGCGAAAGCGAAGCGACAGCAACA
>NZ_JBNNTW010000028.1:0-20532 GCF_050279145.1 Lysinibacillus sp. NPDC094177
TCTTTAGCGCCGATGGTAGTTGGGGGCTTCCCCCTGTGAGAGTAGGACGTCGCTAGGCACCTAGAAAAGTCGAGGATTTATTCCTCGGCTTTTTTGTTTTATAAAATAATCATTTAAATGTTAAAATTATACATGATGATTTAGATTGTATAATATACGTTGAGGTATCCGAGTAGGCTATAATCCAATAAAATGGTATTTTTTATTTCCTTTACGATATTAATAAATTCACGTCATTTGTATTAGGTGAGCTAGGTATAATGATATCCATAGGGTTCTTATTATGCTTAATGCTTTTTTATTGTTCCTTTCCCTAGGTATATACTTAATTGAATTTCAAAATCTTTAATAAAGAACTGCAGCGTATTTTTCTGCAGTTCTTTTAATTTGTCTTCGATTAGTAACAATAAAGATATTATTCCTTTTTAATAGCTGATCACCAAAAGTTGAGAGTGATATCTTAAAACATATGCTATGTATAAAATTGATTTTCGTTCCGGCTGGATGACTCCTTGGGGATTAGCGATAGGGGAACGAAGGCTAAGATGATTACACCCTGTGATAACGCCTTCGTGACCAACATCGTGTTGCTGCCGCTACGTTTGCACTACGCTTTCGCACAAAAAACATCGTGTTGCTGCCGCTACGTTTGCACTACGCTTTCGCACAAAAAACATCGTGTTGCTGCCGCTACGTTTGCACTACGCTTTCGTACAAAAAACATTTGATGTCCCAAGCGGCTCATCGGACGCCCACAGTCAGAACGGAAATCAACCTCACGTTATGGTGAAAAGCATTTTATTAATAAATCATACATACTAAAGGAACAAACTAAAGGTATAATGGAACTCATACGAGGAGAAAGTATTAGATACAAGATTGAAAGGAAGAAAGCTTTGGGTAAAAAACAAATTTGGTATGAGGTAGAAGAAAACGAGTCAATTGAAGATTGTTTGGCAAGGATGCGTCGAGATGGTTATATGGCAGTGGGAAGAAAAGAAGAACCGATTTTTCACTTAGTCAATGGAGAACCAACGTATTTACGTCAAAAAATACAATTTAAAGCGATGTTATGGCAAGATTCCGAGTAGTTTTGACTAAAATCCGAACGTTTATAAATAGTAAAAATAAATTGTTCGCATTTTTGCATTGACGATAGTGGAATCACTTGTTAAAATGTGAGAAGGAAAACAAATAAGTCCCACATATATGCTAGAGGATTGGCTCTAGTGTCTCTACCCGGCACCGTAAATGCTGGACTATGCGGGAAAGCACTTTTGGCATGTTACGAGAAGGGAATGTACTGATACGTACATTTGCATATTCTTTTCATAATAAGTCCTCAAGTAAGCTGCTTTCACGCGTATGGTAGAGAGTAGTTTATTTGGGGATTTTCTTTGTATAAAAAGTAAAGATACTGCAGTAGCTATATGAGAAATAGAGGCTTGCACAATATTTGATCATTTTTCTAACGTTAAAAAGGAGCGACAATCATGAATCCGAAAATCGGTGTCATTATGGGGAGTTCAAGTGACTGGGAAACAATGAAACATGCATGTGATATTTTAGATGAATTACAAGTACCGTACGAGAAAAAGGTTGTGTCTGCACATCGTACTCCAGATTTAATGTTTGAGTATGCAGAATCAGCACGTGAGAGAGGTATTCAAGTAATTATTGCTGGTGCAGGTGGAGCTGCGCATTTACCTGGAATGGTAGCAGCTAAAACAACGTTACCAGTAATCGGTGTACCTGTGCAATCTCGTGCTCTTAACGGTCTTGATTCTCTATTATCAATCGTTCAAATGCCTGGCGGTGTACCTGTAGCAACAGTAGCAATTGGTAAAGCGGGAGCGACTAATGCAGGCTTGCTAGCAGCGCAAATTTTATCGACAACAGATTTAGAGCTTGCTAATAAACTAGATGCTAGACGTGAAGCCACGAAGCAACAAGTACTGGAAAGCACAGGTGACTTAGTGTGACGAAGATAATTTATCCAGGGCAGACGATAGGCATTATCGGAGGAGGGCAGCTTGGCCGTATGATGGCACTTGCTGCTAAAGAAGCAGGCTTTAAAATTGCCGTTCTTGAACCATTAATGGATTCACCATGTGGACAGGTTGCGGATATACGTATTGTAGCACCATATGATGATGAGGCAGCTTTAGAAGAACTAGCCGAGGTAAGTGATGTTATAACGTATGAGTTTGAAAATATCGATTATGATGGCTTAAAACGTTTAACACAAATGGCTTACGTTCCACAAGGTGCAGAGTTAGTACGCATCACACAAAACCGTGTGACAGAGAAAGAAGCGATTGTGAATGCAGGTTGTCCAGTAGCCCCTTATTTGGTTGTAAATACATATGAAGAATTACTAGCCAATATCGATAGGATTGGTTATCCTTGTATAGTCAAAACAGCAAGAGGTGGCTACGATGGCAAGGGGCAGCAACTTTTAAAATCTGCAGAAGACCTACCATTAGCAAAGGAGCTTTTCTCTCATTCGCAATGTATTGTTGAGGGATTTGTGCCTTTCGTTAAAGAGGTATCTGTCATTGTTCAAAGAAACGGTAATGGTGAATCATATTGTCAGCCAGTTGGAGAAAATATTCATGTTCATCATATATTACATGAAACAATCGTACCAGCTCGTATAAAAGAGGAAACATCATTGGCTGCAGAGCGGGAAGCCTTTAAAATTGCTGATTATCTAAATTTAGTAGGGACATTAGCTGTAGAAATGTTTGTATTAGAAGATGGTGGAATCGTTATTAATGAATTAGCACCAAGACCTCATAATTCAGGTCACTATTCTATAGAAGCATGTAATGTTTCACAGTTCCACCAGCATATACGCGCTGTTTGTGGTTGGCCATTATGTAAACCACAACTTTGGGCACCATCTATTATGGTAAATGTTTTAGGGCAGCATGTCATGCCACTTAGTAACTCAATTGCTAAATATCCTGAATGGTCTATACATCTTTATGGGAAAGCTGAAGCTAAGGTGAACCGTAAGATGGGCCACGTAACGATTATGACAAAAAACTTAGAAGAAACACTACAACAAATCGAGAGTTCTGGCATTTGGTCAGAATAGAAGGAGAAACGCAATGATCGAACGTTACACAAGACCCGAAATGGGCGCAATTTGGACAGAACAAAATAAATATCAAGCTTGGCTAGAAGTTGAAATTTTAGCATGTGAGGCTTGGGCAGAAATTGGAGATATTCCAAAAGAGGATGTAGCTAAAATTCGTGAAAATGCTTCATTTGATGTTAATCGTATTTTAGAAATTGAGCAAGAAACACGTCATGATGTTGTAGCATTTACTCGTGCCGTTTCTGAAACACTTGGTGAAGAGCGAAAATGGGTGCACTATGGTTTAACTTCTACAGACGTAGTTGATACAGCCCTGTCTTATTTGATTAAACAAGCGAATGATATTTTACGTAAAGACATCGTGAATTTCATTGATATTATTGCTGCAAAAGCGAAAGAGCATAAGCATACAGTTATGATGGGACGTACACATGGCGTTCATGCTGAGCCAACAACTTTCGGTTTAAAACTAGGTTTATGGTATGAAGAGATGAAGCGTAACCTAGAACGCTTTGATGCGGCGGCAAAAGTAATTGAAACAGGAAAAATGTCTGGAGCGGTTGGAACATATGCCAATATCGATCCTAAAGTTGAGCAATATGTATGCGATAAATTAGGACTAGCAGCATCACCTATTTCAACTCAAACATTGCAACGTGATCGTCATGCTCAATATTTAGGAGCGTTGGCATTAATTGCAACATCAATAGAGAAATTTGCAACAGAGATTCGCGGATTGCAAAAATCTGAAACGCGTGAAGTTGAAGAAGCATTTGCAAAAGGTCAAAAAGGCTCATCGGCGATGCCTCATAAACGTAATCCAATCGGGTCTGAAAACATGGTTGGTATGTCACGTTTAATGCGTGGCTATATGGTAACGGCTTATGAAAACGTAGCATTATGGCATGAGCGTGATATTTCACATTCATCTGCAGAGCGCGTTATTTTACCGGATGCAACGATTACACTTAACTATATGTTAAATCGCTTCGGTAACATTGTGAAAAACTTAACAGTATTCCCTGAAAACATGAAACGTAATATGGGTCGCACTTTTGGTTTAATTTATTCTCAACGTATCTTATTAGCACTTATCGATAAAGGGTTAGTGCGTGAGGAAGCGTATGATACAGTACAACCTTTAGCAATGCAGGCGTGGGACGAGCAAGTTCAGTTCCGTACGTTAGTCGATGCAAGTGAAAAAATTACATCGTATTTAACGAAGGAAGAGCTAGATGATTGCTTTGACTACAACTACCATTTACAGCATGTAGATATGATTTTTGAGCGTCTTGGACTTAACTAAGTAGAGTCACTAGCGGATGTTACAGAATTGAATCGTATACGCACGATTCAATTCTGAACAATTCGCGTGTATTTCATAATATCAGGGGGAGTAATGAAATGACTAAAGGTCAACTTTTGTATGAAGGTAAAGCAAAGAAATTGTATACAACAGAGGAGCCAAATGTGTTACTCGTTGAATACAAGGATAGTGCAACAGCATTTAATGGTGAGAAAAAAGAAGAAATTGAAGGCAAAGGCGTATTAAATAATCGCATTACCTCTTTAATTTTCGAAAAATTACAAGCAAACGGAATTGCGTCACATTTCGTAAAACAATTATCTGATACGCAGCAGCTTGTAAAAAAGGTAGATATTATTCCGATTGAGGTCGTAGTTCGTAATATAGCGGCAGGTAGCTTAGCGAAACGTCTTGGTTTAGAGGAAGGTACACCATTAAAACGCCCAATCGTTGAGTTTTATTATAAAGACGATGAGTTAGGTGATCCGCTCATTTCGACGGAGCATATTGATGTACTTGATCTTGCGACACCTGAGGAAGTGACAGCCATTTATGATGGTGCACTTGTAGTTAACAAAGTTCTGCAGCCTATATTTGCAGATGTCAACGTTACACTAATTGACTTTAAATTAGAGTTTGGACGTGACATTGACGGAAATGTACTACTGGCAGATGAAATATCACCAGATACATGTAGACTTTGGGATGCAACTACAAAGCAAAAGTTAGACAAAGATGTCTTTCGTAGAGACCTTGGTAATTTAACTGAAGTTTATACTATTATACTTTCTAGACTCGGAGGCAAATAACAATGAAAAAAGTTAAAATTTACGTAACATTACGTGAGAGCATTCTTGATCCACAAGGTTCAGCTGTACAAGGTTCTTTAGTGAAAATGGGTTACGCTGAAGTAGAAGATTTACGTATCGGTAAATATCTTGAACTATCAATTAAAGATACAGAACGTGATATTGATACTCTAGTAAAAGAAATGTGTGAAAAGGTTTTAACTAACGTTGTAATCGAAGACTACCGCTACGAAGTCGAGGAGGCTAACTAATCATGAAATTCGCAGTACTCGTTTTCCCTGGGTCAAACTGTGATATCGATATGTATCATGCGATTAAAGACGAGCTAGGTGAAGAAGTAGAATATGTATGGCATACAGCAACAGATTTAAGTGGCTTTGATGGCGTTTTAGTGCCAGGTGGTTTCTCATACGGGGATTATCTTCGCTGTGGTGCGATGGCAAACCAATCTAATATTATGGCAGAGGTCAAGAAGGCAGCAGATGCTGGTAAGCCAGTATTAGGAGTATGTAACGGATTCCAAATCCTAACTGAAGCAGGTTTATTACCAGGTGCATTACTTCGTAACAAAAATTTGAAATTCATGTGCCGTACAATCCAACTTAAAGTTGAAAACACTAATACATTATTCACAAACCAATATGAGCAAGGTCAAATTATCAATATTCCAATCGCACACGGTGAAGGTAACTACTACTGTGACGAGGAAACTTTACAAAAATTAAAAGATAACAATCAAATCGTGTTCACATACTCAGGCGAAAATCCAAACGGTTCTTTAGAAGATATCGCAGGGATTGTAAACGAGCGCGGCAATGTATTAGGTATGATGCCTCACCCAGAGCGAGCTGTTGATGCACTGGTGGGCGGAGCAGACGGTCTAGCAGTATTCAAATCAATTGTGAAGCAGTGGAGGGAAAATCATGTCAACAACTAAGTTTGAGCCAACAGCACAGCAAATTAAAGATCAAAAATTATACGCTGGTATGGGGATGTCAGACGAAGAATTTGCAATGGTAGAAGGTATTTTAGGACGTCTACCAAACTGGACAGAGACAGGTCTTTTCTCAGTAATGTGGTCTGAGCACTGCTCATACAAAAATTCAAAACCAGTGTTACGTAAATTCCCTACAAAGGGTCCACAAGTTTTACAAGGTCCAGGTGAAGGTGCTGGTATCGTAGATATTGGTGACGAACAAGCAGTTGTATTTAAAATGGAATCACATAACCATCCATCAGCAATTGAGCCTTATCAAGGTGCTGCTACAGGTGTTGGTGGTATTATCCGTGACGTTTTCTCAATGGGCGCACGTCCAATTGCGATGCTGAACTCACTACGCTTTGGCGAATTAAAATCAGCGCGTGGTAAATATTTATTTGAAGAAGTAGTTGCTGGTATCGCAGGTTACGGTAACTGTATCGGGATTCCTACAGTAGGTGGCGAGATTCAATTCGATCCTTGCTATGAAGGCAACCCACTAGTTAATGCAATGTGTGTAGGTTTAATTGACCACAAAGATATTCAACGTGGAATCGCAGCTGGTGTAGGAAATACAGTAATGTATGTTGGCGCTAAAACAGGTCGTGATGGAATCCATGGTGCAACATTTGCATCCGAGGAGTTAACAGAGGAATCTGAAAACCAACGTCCAGCAGTACAAGTAGGAGATCCATTTATGGAGAAACTTTTACTTGAAGCATGTTTAGAAGTTGTAAAATCTGACGCTCTAGTAGGTATTCAAGATATGGGTGCTGCTGGTCTTACTTCTTCATCAGCAGAAATGGCTTCTAAGGCTGGCTCTGGTGTAGAAATGAACCTAGACTTAGTACCACAACGTGAAACAGGCATGACAGCATATGAAATGATGCTATCTGAATCGCAGGAGCGTATGCTACTTGTTGTGAAAAAAGGTCGCGAAGATGAAATTAAAGCGATTTTCGATAAATATGATTTAGATGCTGTGGCAATTGGTCGAGTGACTGATGATAAAATGCTTCGCCTCTTACATAATGGTGAAGTTGTAGCTGAAGTACCTGCTGATGCACTTGCGGAAGATGCACCAGTTTATCATAAGCCATCTGCAGAGCCTGCTTACTATGCTGAGTTCCAGGCGATGGAAAACACTGAACCAGTGGTAACAGATTACAAAGAAACATTAAATGCACTTTTAAAAGCACCGACAGTTGCTTCAAAAGAGTGGGTTTACGATCAATATGATTATCAAGTACGTACATCAACAGTCGTTGCACCAGGTTCTGATGCAGCCGTTATCCGCGTTCGCGGTACGAACAAAGGATTAGCGATGACTACTGACTGTAACTCTCGTTATATTTTCCTAGATCCAGAGGTAGGCGGTGCTATTGCTGTAGCAGAGGCGGCTCGTAATATCGTAGCAACTGGTGGTACTCCATTAGCGATTACTGACTGCTTAAACTTCGGCAATCCCGAGAAACCAGAAATCTTCTGGCAAATTGAAAAATCAGCTGATGGTATTTCAGCGGCATGTACAGCACTGAATTCACCGGTAATCGGCGGTAATGTGTCTCTTTATAACGAGCGTTCTGGTGAAGCGGTTTACCCAACACCAACAATCGGTATGGTTGGACTAATTGAAGATTTAGCACATGTGACAACTCAAGAAGTAAAAGCTGCTGGCGATGTAGTATTTGTGATCGGCGATACAAAAACTGAATTCGGTGGTTCTGAGCTTCAAAAATTATTAAATAATGGAGTTATTTCAGGGAAAGCACCAGCTATTGACTTAGAAGTTGAAGCTGCACGTCAACAAGCATTGCTTAAAGCGATTAAAGCAGGGATTGTACAATCTGCACATGATGTAGCAGAAGGTGGTCTTGCAGTAGCGCTTGCTGAAACAACATTTGGCGCAAATGGCTTAGGTCTTGATGTGACATTAACAGGATCTGCTACATCAGCATTATTCAGTGAAACACAATCTCGTTTCGTTGTAACAGTGAAAGAAGAAAATGCAGCTGCATTTGTAGAAATAGTAAAAGACGCAAAGAAAATCGGTATCGTAACAAACGATGCGCTTGTTAAAATCAACGGTGACAACGGTGTGCTTGTTGAAGGTACAGTGGAGGAATTCCGTTCTAATTGGAAAGGAGCAATCCCATGCTTGCTGAACTCAGAGGCTTAAACGAAGAATGTGGGGTGTTTGGTATTTGGGGCAACTCGAATCCAGCACACCTTAGTTATTACGGGCTTCATGCTCTTCAACACCGTGGACAAGAAGGTGCTGGGATCGTCGTATCTGACGGTCAGCATCTTCGCGCGGTGAAAGGCGAAGGACTAGTTAATGATGTTTTCAACGAAGAGAAATTAAAGGCAGTGGATGGAAAGGCAGCAATTGCTCATGTCCGTTATACGACTGCTGGAGGAGGCGGTATTGAAAATGTACAGCCGTTATTATTCCACTCCTCAACTGGTAGCCTTTCAATTGCTCATAACGGTAATTTAGTCAATGCAACGCACTTAAAACAGTACTTAGAACGTCAAGGGAGTATTTTCCATTCTAGCTCCGACACTGAAGTGCTAGCGCATCTTATTAAGAAAAGCTCGCATTCACCATTCCGTGCAAAGGTGAAAAATGCCCTATCATTATTAAAGGGTGCGTATTCGTTCTTAATTATGACTAAAGATGAAATGCTTGTCGCACGTGATCCACATGGTTTACGTCCATTATCTCTTGGAAAGCTAGGAGATGGCTGGGTTGTAGCCTCTGAAACTTGTGCATTTGATTTAATAGGTGCAGAATTTGTTCGATCTGTTGAACCTGGTGAGTTATTAATTATTAACGATGAGGGTGTAAAATCTGATCGTTTTGCAGATATGGATAAACGTGCAATGTGCGCGATGGAGTATGTTTATTTAGCACGTCCTGATTCTGATATTGATGGTATTAACGTCCATATGGCGCGTAAACGTATGGGCAAACAGCTTGCTCGTGAATGTGCACATATTGAAGCTGATGTTGTAACAGGTGTGCCTGATTCAAGTATTTCAGCAGCAATCGGCTTTGCAGAAGAAAGTGGTATTCCGTATGAGCTAGGTCTTATTAAAAATCGTTATGTAGGTCGTACATTTATTCAACCGACACAGGAATTACGTGAACGCGGTGTGAAAATGAAGCTTTCTCCAGTTGTTCAAGTCGTAAAAGGTAAACGAGTAGTGATGGTGGACGATTCCATCGTTCGCGGTACAACTTCACGACGTATTGTAAAAATGTTAAAAGATGCAGGGGCTGCAGAAGTACATGTTGTCATTTCTTCACCACCAATGACGGATCCTTGCTATTACGGCATCGATACTTCAACACATGAAGAATTGATTGCATCTAGCCACAATGTAGATGAAATCCGTGATGCTATAGGAGCCGATTCACTAACATTCCTTTCCGTTGAAGGTATGGTGGAGACGATTGCAAGACCATATGAAGATGAAAACCGTGGATTATGCCTTGCGTGCTTTACAAGTAAATATCCAACAGAAATTTTCCCAGATACAATCTTACCGCATGAAAAAGAACTATTACGTTAAGAAAAACATCTAAACACTTCTAACAATGATTACTAATCTAGATTCAGATGTGCCAAGGCGATTTGGATGATAAGGAGGAACTCTGCGTGTCAAAAGCATATGAACAAGCAGGTGTAAATATTGAAGCAGGCTACGAAGCCGTAAAACGAATGAAGTCTCACGTTGAACGTACAAACCGTCTAGGTGTGATGGGCACGTTTGGTGGTTTTGGTGGTATGTTTGACTTGTCAGAACTAAATCTTAAAGAACCTGTTCTTATTTCAGGTACAGATGGTGTTGGGACAAAACTAAAGCTAGCGTTTATGGTGGACAAGCACGACACAATTGGTGTGGACTGTGTAGCGATGTGTGTCAATGATATCGTAGCGCAAGGTGCAGAACCATTGTATTTTTTAGATTATGTAGCCCTTGGAAAGGCAGAGCCAGCGAAAATTGAGCAAATTGTAAAAGGCGTTGCAGATGGCTGTGTGCAATCAGGTGCAGCATTAATCGGCGGTGAAACTGCAGAGATGCCAGGTCTTTACGAAGAAGATGAGTATGATTTAGCTGGTTTTGCAGTAGGAGCTTGTGAAAAATCAGCCATCGTAACAGGTGAAAAAATCGTAGAGGGTGACGTGCTTGTTGGTATTGCTTCGAGTGGGGTACATTCAAACGGTTACTCATTAGTGCGAAAAATTGTCTTTGCGGATAATCATTTCGCAGTTGATTCGATTGTGGAAGGTTACGAGGATCTTGGTCCTATCGGAGAAGCTTTGTTAGTGCCAACAAAATTATATGCGAAACCTGTACTTGCAGCTTTAAAAGCAGCAGACGTTCATGGCTGTGCACATGTAACTGGCGGTGGTTTTTATGAAAACCTACCACGTATGATGCCGGAAGGTTTAGCAACTGAAATTGACTTAGGTTCTTGGCCAGTCCTACGTATTTTTGAGTTTTTAAAAGAAAAAGGACAGCTAGAGGACAAGGATTTATATAATGTCTTTAATATGGGCATTGGTTTCGTCTTAGCTGTACCTGCAGACGAAGTAGATAAAGTGCTTGCTACAGTTGAAGCAAATGGTGAAAAAGCATACAAAATCGGTCGCGTTGTGAAAGGCGAAGGTGTTGTATTCAATGGCTCACATGATGGGAGTTTAGTGTAATGACTGCACCAACTAAAATTGCCGTTTTTGCTTCAGGTAGCGGCAGTAATTTTCAAGCTATTCAAGAGGCAATTGAACGTGGTGAACTAAATGCAAAGATCGAACTTGTTGTTACAGACAAGCCTAGCGCATTCGTGGTTACACGTGCTGAAAACTATAGTATTCCAGTGCTAGCTTTAAGTCCGAAAGAGTTTACATCAAAAGCAGATTACGAGACTGCTATTATCAATGCTCTCCATGAATGTCATGTAGAATGGATTGTGCTTGCAGGTTATATGCGCTTAATTAGTGAAGTATTACTAACTGCATATCCACAGCGCATTGTGAATATTCATCCTTCACTATTACCAGCTTTTCCTGGAAAGGATGCCATCGGCCAAGCGATGGAACATGGCGTCAAGATAACAGGCGTAACTGTGCATTTTGTAGATGAAGGTATGGACACAGGCCCTATTATTGCACAAGCGGCAGTGTCAGTTGTTGAAGGGAACCGTGAGGCAACAGAAACGGCAGTTCATAAGGAAGAGCATGTACTATATACAAAAGCTTTACAGCAATTATTAAAGTAATTCAGTGGTGAGGAGTTAGGTCTTCTGGAACAATACAGCCTAATTCTACTCTATCAATAATAGCAAGACATATTCGTGGCAAACACGATGAAAATTGGTTCATCATCAAAAGTTGTGGATGACTTTTGTTAAAACGTCTACTATGAAAATCAACCACACGTTCTGGTGATGACCCCAAAAATTAGGAGGATTTCGTTGTGACAAAACGTGCATTAATCAGTGTTTCTAATAAAGATGGTATTTTAGAATTTGCAAAGGAACTAGTAGCATTAGGCTATGAAATTTTATCAACTGGTGGTACGAAAAAAATGTTACAAGACAATAATGTTGCCGTAACAGCAGTAGATGAAGTAACTAAATTCCCTGAAATTTTAGATGGTCGTGTAAAAACATTAAATCCAATGATCCACGGTGGACTATTAGGAAAGTTTGATGATGCTTCTCATCAAGCACAAATGAATGAGCATGGAATTGAGCCAATTGAGATTGTTTGTGTCAATCTTTACCCGTTTGTTGAAACAATTTCAAAGCCTAATGTAACATGGGATGACGCTATCGAAAATATTGATATCGGTGGTCCAACAATGTTACGTTCTGCAGCAAAAAACCATCAATATGTAACCGTAATTGTGGATAGCAATGACTATGCGAACGTATTAGAGGAACTGAAAGCTAATGGTGCAACGACTATTGAAACACGTCGTAAGTTAGCTGCAAAAGTTTTCCGTCACACAGCCGCTTATGATTCATATATATCAAATCACTTAACAGAAGAAGAGTTCCCAGAGAGCTTAACAATGACATATGAATTAAAGCAAAACTTACGCTATGGTGAAAATCCTCATCAAAAAGCAGCATTCTATCAAAAACGTCTAGGCTCTGATTTTTCACTAGCTTATGCTACGCAACTGCATGGTAAAGAATTATCATACAACAATATTCAGGACGGGAATGCAGCATTGCAAATTGTTAAAGAGTTTGAAATGTCTGCAGCAGTAGCTGTAAAGCACATGAATCCTTGTGGTGTTGGAACTGGCGCAACGTTAGAAGAAGCGTTTGATAAAGCATATGAAGCAGATCCAACGTCTATTTTCGGTGGTATTATTGCTTTAAATATGGAAGTAGATGCAGCAACTGCTGAAAAATTAAGCCATATCTTTTTAGAAATTATTATTGCACCAGCATTCTCCCAAGAAGCACTTGATATTTTAACTAAGAAGAAAAATATTCGTTTATTAACAATACCTTTCGAGCAAGCAAAACAAGACAAATTCAATGTTGTATCGGTTGAAGGTGGTCTTCTTGTACAAGAACCAGATCGCTACGGATTTGCAAATGCAGATATTAAAGTAGTGACAGACCGTGAACCGACAGCACAAGAATGGGAAGCATTACAACTTGGTTGGGCAGTTGTGAAGCACGTTAAATCTAATGCTATTGTTGTTACAGATTCTCAAATGACACTTGGTGTTGGGGCTGGTCAAATGAATCGTGTTGGAGCAGCTAAAATCGCATTTGAGCAAGCTGGTGAAAAAGCAAAAGGTGCAGCACTAGCATCAGATGCGTTCTTCCCAATGAGCGATACTGTAGAAGCAGCAGCAGCGGCTGGTATTACAGCCATTATTCAACCAGGTGGTTCTATCAAAGATCAGGATTCAATCGATAAAGCAAATGAGTACGGTATTACAATGGTATTCACTGGCGTACGTCATTTCAAACACTAATTAGCACATGTTAAACACTAAGACCGAGATGTTGGTTCATCTCGGTCTTACTTACAAATAGGAGGATTCCCTAAAATGAAAGTATTAGTCATTGGAAGCGGCGGTCGTGAGCATGCTATCGCTAAACAATTTAGTATTTCACCATCTGTTAATAAAGTATTCGTAGCACCTGGTAATGATGGCATGCGAAGCGATGCAGAAGTTGTGGCGATTGATTCAATGGATTTTGCAGGATTGGCACAATTCGCTAAAGAAAATGCAGTAGATTTAACCTTTGTTGGGCCTGAGCAACCACTTGCTGAAGGAATCGTGGATTTCTTTAATACTCGTGGCTTACGAGTATTTGGTCCAACAAAGTCAGCAGCACAAATCGAAAGTAGTAAATCCTACGCTAAGGATATTATGAATAAATACCATATCCCAACAGCAGCCCATGAAACGTTCACTGAAGCAGATAAGGCTATAGCATATATTAAAGAGCAAGGTGCACCTATTGTTATCAAGGCAGACGGTTTGGCAGCTGGTAAAGGTGTAGTTGTAGCAATGACTGAAGATGAAGCAATTGAAGCTGTAGAGGATATGATTGGTAACCAACGTTTTGGTGAGTCATCTTCTCGTGTTGTCATTGAAGAATTCTTGGATGGGGAAGAATTCTCCTTTATGTCATTTGTCCATAAAGGTCAGATTTATCCAATGGTGATTGCTCAAGACCATAAACGTGCTTATGATGGTGATAAAGGACCAAACACAGGTGGTATGGGAGCTTATTCACCAGTACCTCAAATCTCACAAGAAGTAGTAGATGTTGCTTATAAGACGATTGTTGAACCAACCGTGAATGGTATGGAAGTAGATGGTGTATCGTTTACAGGGATACTATATGCAGGATTGATTTTAACGAAAACTGGTCCAAAGGTGATTGAGTTTAATGCACGCTTTGGAGATCCAGAAACACAAGTAGTCTTACCACGCATGACATCCGACTTTGGTGAATTTATGATGGCATTAATGGACGAAAAGCCATTTGATTTGCTATGGTCTGAAGAAGCAATGCTAGGCGTAGTAATTGCCGCAGAAGGTTATCCTGGGGATGTTGAAAAAGGTAATGCATTACCTAACTTAGAGGTTCTATCAGCTTCACACGCGGTATTCCATGCGGGTACAAAGCTTGTTGATGAGAAGTTTGTTGGTAATGGTGGACGAGTTTTATTAGTTGGAGCAAAAGCATCTACTTTAAAAGAAGCACAAGAAAAAGTATACGCAGGTATTGCAACAGAAAAATGGGACAATTTCTTCTACCGCAAAGATATCGGTTGGCGTACGTTTAAGTAGTCTAATATCAGGCGTGTCGACTTCGAAAAAATAAGTTGTTTATAGGCGCCCATTCTAGTTGATTGGAGTGGAGTCTGGGCGTTGGGAATCAGCGTCACAGATGAGACCTTGGAGCAAAGCGAATAGAGGAACGATAGTTGGCGAGCGGTAATTAACCCCTCGTTGTGGTAATATGTCATACAAGTATTTTTAATAAATTTTGGTCCATCATCGTAATTTAGAGATGACATTTTGTTAAAACGTATGCTATGCAAATAGTTGATTGTAGTGGAGGCTAGGCTACTCCTCGGGGATTAGCGTCACAGATGAGACCCTGGAGCGAGCAACGCGAGTGAAGCGGCTCATCGGACGCCCCCAGGAAAGCGCCTAGCCGGAACGGAAATCAACCCTACGCTATATTTTTTAATGCGATTAAACTTCTTATTGTTTTCAAATGTACGATTTAATTTATTTCAGCAGGTGTTTTTATGCCGAGGCATAAATTGATAAGGGAAGAGCCGTCTCAACAATACAGTTGAGACGGCTCCTTTGACTAAGAAGGATTTTGTGCTTTATTTGTAGAATTTTTACTTTCGGAGGAATTTTGATTTGAAGTGCTGGAGTCAGATTGCTTTGAAGCAGTTGCGTTTGAACCTGACGTATTTCCAGATATAGCAGAGGAGAAATCCTTCATGAGTTTGTCGATTTGTTCAGATGACATAGAATTTTGGCCGCTGAACATACTTTGCATAGAAGAGTTGCTGTTACTGTTGTTACTGCTGTTACTGTTGTTGTTCATAGCACCTTCCATACTAGAGCACAATAAAGCTTTAGTTGGGCAATACTTAAAGATACCCTCAGCCATTTTCATGGCACCAAGTGCAATCATCAATCGACCTTTCATACAGTTAGGATTTCTTGAGACTTTAGCGATACCAAATGCCGTTAAACATGTACCCATGCTAAAACGACAGAAAGCATTTTTTTCGCTTAAATTCGTTTCTTGCATCATAATATTTCCTCCTTTAGTCATTGTGGAAAAAATAAAGCGGGGTGCACTTTGCTTTATGAAAGTGCTGTGTTACGATTGAAACAAGATGATTGCATAAAGCACTAATTTTATGAAAAAATGCGTTTATGCAGTAGTAGTATGTGATTTCACGTTGGATTTACACAATGAAATTTTACGTAATTTAGGAAGGGGCGAATAGAATGGATCCAGTATGGAAAATTACAGAATTACGCCAACAATTAGCTGTAATTGATGGTAAAAAAGCACCGGATATCGTATTAAAAAATGCACGTTATTTACATAGCATGCTTAAACAGTGGATAGTAGGGAACATTTGGATTTTAGGAGATCGTATTGTCTATGCTGGTGATAGAATGCCTCCGTTATTAGATGGGACTGAGGTAGTCGATTGTACGAATAAAACAATTGTACCAGGATATATTGAACCGCATGTTCATCCGTTCCAGTTATACCATCCACAATCTTTTGCTGATTTTTGTGGACAACTAGGAACTACAACTTTTATTTCAGATAATTTAAGCTTCGTTTTATCTTTAGAAAATAAGAAAGCGTTTTCAATACTAGATGATTTGAAAAAGCTACCGTTTTCATTTTATTGGTGGACTCGTTTTGATTCGCAAACTGAAATGGAACAGGAGGAAGAAATTTTTTCTAATACGTCCATTTTAGAATGGCTAGAACGAGATGATGTTTTACTTGGAGGAGAATTAACGGGCTGGCCAAGGTTGTTACATGGAGATGACCAAATGCTCTATCGTATGCAAATGGCTAAGGGCTACGGGAAAAAAATAGAAGGGCACTTCCCAGGCGCATCAGAACGAACTTTAGCACGAATGAAGCTACTAGGTGCAGATGGTGATCATGAAGCTATGACAGTGGAAGAAGTAGAGCGACGTATTATGCAAGGATATGCTGTAACACTGCGTCATTCTTCAATACGCCCAGACTTACCAAATCTATTAAAGGGAATAGTCGAAAATGAGCTACCTATTTTTGACCATTTAATGATGACAACAGATGGCTCGCCTCCTTCTTTTCATGAGGATGGTGTGATGGATAAATGTATTCAAGTAGCCTTAGATGCGGGTGTAACACCAATAGATGCATATCAAATGGCTTCCTATAATGTGGCACGTTATTATAATATGTCCAACTTACATGGCTTTATCGCAACTGGTCGATTTGCTTCCCTTAATATTTTACAAGATGAATGGCACCCAGTTCCTGAGAGCGTACTATCGAAGGGTGTTTGGTTAAAACGCGATGGAGAGCAAGTGCAAAAACTTGCTACTATTGATTATTCAGCGTTACCTGAATTGGACTTAGATTTTTCATTAACGACTCATGATTTTCAATTCTCGATGCCGTTTGGAATTGAGTTAGTAAATGATGTTATTACAAAACCATATAACTCTTTAATTACTAGAGAAGGACAGCTTGCAGATCATGATGAATGCTATTTAATACTTATCAATAGAGATGGCAATTGGCATGTTAATACGATGATTAAAGGTTTTGCCACTAGTGTTCAAGGTTTTGCCTCATCTTATTCGAATACAGGCGATATTTTACTGATCGGAAAAAATAAAGACGATATGATAAAAGCCTTCGAAGAAATGAAAGCAATGCGTGGTGGTATTGTACTTGTTGAAAAAGGTGAAGTAATTGCTACTGTTCCTTTAACTATTGGCGGTTTTTTATATGATGGGGATGTTAAGGAGCTAACAGAAAAAGAGAAGTTCTTAAAACAAGCATTAGCGGAACGTGGTTACCACTTAGGAGACGCAATTTATTCTTTACTTTTCTTACAATCGACACATTTACCATATATCCGTATAACACCAAAAGGGATTTTTGATGTTATGAAGAATAAGTTATTATTACCAGCAGTGATGCGCTAGTTGAAGTTTCCCTATGGTATAGCCACAGAATTACAGTTAGATGTAATTGACTAAAGGAGAGTAATGCTTGTGTTCAAACCGAAGAAACTATTTATCGCAATGGCTTTTAGTACCTTATTGATAGGAGGATGTTCCAAAGATTCGTCGGAAGTGAAGGAAGATGACACGAACAAGGTCGACGATGGAACTGCTATTGAAGAGCCTATTCAAGAAGGGGTGAAAGTTGCTCCGTTAACAGGTGAAGCTGTGAAGGAAGAAATTACGCAACGCCCAATTATTGTTACCATTAATAATCATCCGAAAGCACGTCCGCAATCAGGAATAGAAGCGGCAGATATCATTTATGAAATGCTAGCAGAAGGCAATGTTACGCGTTTATTAGCAGTTTATCAAAGTGAACTGCCAGAAAATGTAGGACCAGTTCGTAGTGCTCGATCTTATTTTGTTGATCTTGCGAAAGGCTATGATGCATTTTACGTAGCGCATGGTTATAGTCCAGAGGCAAAATCGATGCTTACTAATAATGTAGTCGACAATATAAATGGTATGGAGTATGATGGCACACTTTTTAAACGTTCAAAAGACCGTGTTGCTCCACACAACTCGTATATTACGTCTGAAAATATATTAAATGGAGCGAAAAAAGTGGGCGCTTCAATGAGTTACCATGAAAAAGTACATGAGGCTTTTTATGAACCCGATGAACGTGGTAAAATAGGCAATGAAACAAGTCGAGTTGACATTTACTACGGAAATAGTGAGTATTTCCATAATTCATATGTGTATGATCATCAAAGTAATAGTTATGGACGACAATCGGCTGGCGTTGACACAAAGGATATGTTAACAGGCGACAAGTTATCATTTTCAAATGTTCTATTTTTTGAAATGAAACATCGAACTATTGATAATGAGGGACGCCAAGATATTGATTTAACTTCTGGTGGAAATGCGTATGTATTTCAAAATGGCTATATGAGAGAAGTCAAATGGGCTAATATTGATGGAATACCAATGGCTGTAGAAGAGTCTGGGGAGCTTGTAAAGCTAGTACCAGGGAAGTCTTGGATTCATTTCGTACCAACTTCACCAGGGTTACAAGCAATGGTGAAAACGCAGCCCTAAAGGGAGGAAGATTGCATGCAAATCGAAAAAATTCGAGGGCATCAAACAGATCAATTATTTAAAGCAGTGTTAGAGCTGAAAGACATCGAAGAATGTTATAAGTTTTTTGATGATTTATGTACGATTAGTGAAATTCAATCGCTGGCACAACGCTTTGAGGTTGCGCATTTACTACGTTTAAAGAAAACCTACGAATCCATTAAAAAGGAAACAGGTGCAAGTACAGCAACTATTTCGCGTGTACGTCGTTGCTTTGATTATGGGAATGATACATATGATGAAATGTTAGGTCGTTTGTATCCAGATGAAAAGCCGTTTCAAGCACCAAAAGAATAGTAGGTAAAGAGGCTGGGTAGAGTTTTTACCCAGTCTTTTTCATTTTTTTGTAGACAGTCATAAGCTATACTTGTAAACGAATAGATAGAAAATGATAGGTGGTAAAAATAGATGGATTATTTAGAATGGAGACATGTGTTCAAACTAGACCCAGCTAAAGATATTTCAGATGAGGCACTAGAAAAAATTTGTGAATCAGGTACAGATGTTATTATAGTTGGCGGAACAGACGGTGTAACTTTAGATGGTGTATTAGATTTACTTGTTCGTGTAAGACGCTTTGAAGTACCAATAGCGCTCGAAATTTCTGCGATTGATTCGGTAACACCAGGGTATGACTATTATTTCATTCCAACCGTGTTGAATAGTGATGACCCTAAGTGGATTAAAAATCTACACCATGAAGCAATTAAAGAATATGGAGATATTATGGTGTGGGATGAATTAGTCGCTGAAGGTTATTGTATTTTAAATCCGGATTGTAAAGTAGCGGAAGTAACGAATGCGAAAACTGATTTATCCATTGATGATGTCGTTGCCTACGCACGTTTGGCTGAAAATTTCTTTAGACTACCTGTATTTTATGTAGAGTATAGCGGTACTTATGGTGATATTGAAGTTGTAAGTGCTGTGAAAAATGAACTGAAAAATACTCGACTGTTTTACGGTGGTGGCATTACATCTGCTCAGCAAGCAGCAGAAATGGCAAAATATGCAGATACAGTAGTAGTTGGTAATATTATTTACGAAGATTTAAAAGCTGCACTTGCGACTGTTAAGGCTGTAAAAAATAATATATAATTTAAGAACAAATGTTTGTAAGGCGGTGCGAAATGGAGCAGTTAACGAAAAACTTATTAGCAGGTATGAACTCTGAGCAGGAAAAGGCGGTCAAAACAACTGAGGGACCGCTTCTTATTATGGCTGGTGCTGGATCAGGGAAGACACGTGTATTGACACATCGTATAGCATACTTAGTAATTGAAAAAGAAGTATATCCATCAAAGATTTTAGCAATCACATTTACAAATAAAGCTGCACGTGAAATGCGTGAGCGTATTGATGGCATTCTTGGTAACGGAACTGGCGATAGTATGTGGGTATCGACATTCCACTCAATGTGTGTGCGTATTTTACGACGTAATATTGATCAGCTGGGGATATCACGTAACTTTTCAATTTTAGATTCTACTGACCAGCTATCAGTTATTAAAAATGTTATGAAGGATGAAAATATTGATACTAAGCGTTTTGAGCCTCGTGCGATTTTAAATGCGATTAGTTCAGCAAAAAACGAATGTAAAACTGCGGACGATTATGCAGGTCAAATCAATGAAAATAATCCTTACGAAAAAACGATTGCCCGTGTTTATCAAGGTTATGAAAAAAGACTACGTCGCAATCAGTCACTCGATTTTGATGATTTAATCATGACAACTATTACATTATTCAAGCGTGTACCAGAAGTGCTTGAATACTATCAAAATAAATTCCAATATATTCATGTAGATGAATATCAAGATAGTGCGACACGTTGCTAATTGAAAAGATTAGCCACTAGCATATTTGCTAGGAGAACTAAGAAATCAGATGAGTCGAATGATGAGGTAAC
>NZ_JBNNTW010000029.1:0-8834 GCF_050279145.1 Lysinibacillus sp. NPDC094177
AGGATCAAACTCTCCATAAAAAGAAATTTGATTAGCTCAAATTGTTTTGCTGGCATCATGTTTGATGTCCAAAATTTTGTTTCGTTCACTAACTCGAGGTTAGCTACTAAAAACTTTATTGATTACGTTTTGCTTGTTCAGTTTTCAAGGTTCATTTCGTTGCCATTGTTTCAGCAGCAACTCTTATATATTATCATGTCGTTCGCTAGATGTCAACAACTCTTTTTCGTTTAATTGTTTTTCAGTAGCTGTCTTAACGACTTGTATAATATTACACCCTTAATTTAAAAAGGTCAACACTTTTTCTGAAATAAATTCATAGTTTTTTACTTTATCGAGAAACTTCCTATTATAATGATTAAGAAAATATTTTAATATTAGACTCACAATCTTTAATGTTTTATTGTTATCTAACAAATCATTTCTTCATAATTTCTATTAAAAAATCAAACAAAAAGAGCCCGAGACATAAAAAAAGATGACTCTGTCAAGCATACCGAAGTCAACTAATTGCCGAATCGTACGGCACTCCCTATTGCTTTCATCATCTAATACTAGTTCTGTAATTTTAACGCTGGGTGTTCTTCATTTGACTTCGTTCCAGAAATAGAGCAGTCCATAATCTCCTAGTCTAACCTAAATACAAAAGCATGAGACTGTTAAAATGTGCAATCTCATGCTTTCTTTTTCTGAATTATTTAATTCAACTAATCCATGAAAACTTGTATATAATTTATTGGAAAGATTGGATTCCCATCACTCGGCATAACACACTTGAAATTTCTCTTTTTAATGCAACCAAGCTTATCAATATATGACTACATCTATTCATTTACAGGTACATTCTGCAGTATCCATTGGACCGTTCCGTCATATGCATCAGCTTTAGCAGTTCCGGCTGGCACTTCTAAATAAAGCCCATCTCCTTCTGGAGTCCATGCATTAGAAATGTTGATTTCTTCTGTGCCAGTTGTTTTCTTTTTATAAACCAGTGCTGAAGCATCTTCAGTAAGAGTTGAAACATTTCCACCATAACGATAATATAAGCCATCTAATGTAGAATCGTTATTCTTCTTCCCTGTTAGCGGCTTAACTAGCTTAGCCGTCATCATCCAAGACGGATTTCTCGACAACGTACGACTATCTTTTACAGATAAAGATTTATCACATTTGATGAGCTGATACGTTTTAGTTCTCGACGAAATCTTAAGCTTTTCTCCAAAGCCAACCTCCTCAGGCGCAGAAACGAATTTCAACACGCCAGAAATTTTGGTTTTCACTTCATTTGATGTCTGATTGACTTCATCACCTGTACTGTATTTCCCTGTAGCTGTCGCTTGACTTACAACAAAGTCTTCTTCTGCCGCATCTTCTTTCACCTTCGCATTAAAGATGAATTTTACTTTTGTAGAGCGTAGCACTTCAGGGTTAGTATCGAGGGTTGCCACAATCTCATTATCATCGTATGTTGCTGTACCGATTTCTTTACCATTTTCATCTATTACTTTAAGGTCTGTTGGCGATTCTAAATGTGGATCATATTTTTGTGAAATCGTAAATTGACCATATGTCCCTCTATCATCCGGAATATAGCCGGAATCTACTAAAATCTCATACTTCAATGTTTCACCTGGTGCAACTTCTGTTGGCACTTTACCATCCACACCAAACACTCGTTCTTCAATAGTTAATTCTGGTCGGATTTTTATTGTTTCAATATTAGATTGGAGCTTCTCGTCGTCCGCCAAAAATACCGTCACCGCATATACACTAATTTCATGATCTAATCCCTTCTTCACTTCATCTACCGGAATCGTATACCCCCACGATTCATCTGTATTTACACTTGGATTTTCTTTATGTGCGAATTGCTGAGGCTCACCGTCATCTACCTTATAATAAAGTTCGACATAATCAGCTTCTTCCTCTTGATTGTTCCACGTCCCTGTAAGACGGTATCCTTCATCTGTATATTCCCCGTCATTATCCAATTTAACCTCTACCGGAACCTCCGGTCTGTTACTTACCGTAATCTCCAAATTAAATTCCCTTACTGTATCCGGCTCTTGTACTTGCGGTTCCCATCTTAATGCCCAGGCTGGATACGACGTGTAAGGATATATCTCATCCTTGCCGGGATCAGGAATACTTGGCGAATTTAGTTCAGTAAAAAAGAGATCTTCACGACCAGCATCACCACTATCGAATGGTCTCACCCGCGGGTTATTAGTTGCTCGCATTGCAGCTGGATGATTCGCATAACCATTATAGAAGAAATAAAGATAATAATCTTGACCGTCCCTCATATCAGTCTCATGAAAATATAGTCCTTTATTATTTCCTAAAGAATACATTTTACTTTCCCTACCTCGATTGTCAACATCCATATGCACGGAATAACCGATATTTGTATAAGGGTATCGCGTAGTTAAGTTCAAATATTTCATACTGACATTAACACGCCCTTTTCTCTCATTCGTCAGACTCATTTTAATTTTTATATATCCTTCTACGAATTTCGGATTATTATGCGTATCTAGGGAAGCTGCATACGCAACCAGCTCATGTGTCTTTTCATTTTTATATAATTTCAAAATTGGCATGACATTAGATTGCTTTTGTGCCTTACCGTTTTCTTGTTCCCCATAAGCAATCACAAGTCCATTACCATTTTGATGCAAACGACCAGCACGATGAGGCCTTCCTCCGGGATAATAATATGGTACAACACCGTTTATTGCATCGGGATTATAATCCTCAGATAGAGCTGTTGCTACTGAGAAATTTTGTACCATTATTTGTGCGTCAAAGTCATACGCTAAATCGGAAAGTGTTGTATTCATAGAAGGCAATGGACGTCCCCAGTCATCATCATACCTAGTAAATAGTCTCGAGCTTTTCAAGGAATTCCGTGACCGGTAATCGGCAAGATCCCCAAAATACATGTAATAAGATCTACCTTGGTAGCTCTCTCTTGTTGGAAGTTCAAGGCCTACATTTGTACTCATTTGTGTAAATCCATCTAATTCATTCGGAGAATCATCCAACTTTGAAAAATCAATATTACCGATTTCACCAACGGTTTTTATAGGAATTCCGAAATAGTCCACTCGAGGACTAGCAATTCTTCTTAAACATTTAGGTACTGATTTTTCTTCACTAGCTAATTCTTCTTGTTCTTCACCTTCAGTTACTAGTTCTTCTTCAATGTTAGACTCTAGCTGCTCCTCTTCTTCAGCCACTAGTTCTTCTCCTTCAATGTAAAACTCTTCCTCACAGTCAACTTCCAAATTTTCTTCAATTTCAGGCTCTTCCTCTTCCTCACAGTCAATTGCTAAATCTTCTTCATCATCAGCCTCTAGCTGTTCCTCTCCTTCAATTACCAAATTTTCTTCAGTTTCATACTCTAGCTGCCTCTCACACGCATTCGCAAGATTTTCTTCATCTCCAGATTCTCGCTGCTCCTCTTCTTCAGTTGTTGGAGTTTCGCCATTTTCAGTATCTGGTTCTTTCTCTCCTTCGGTTGTTGGCGCTTCACCACTTTCAGACTCCGGCTGTTTCTCTCCTTCAGTTGTTGGTGCTTCACCATTTTCAGACCCCGGTTCCTTACATTCAGTTGCTAGATATTCCTCGCCACCAGACTCTAGTTGTTCCTCACATTCAATTGCAGACTCTGTAGGATTACCCACAATTGTTTCTGCTATAGATACACTCAGCTCAGAAAAGACTAGAATAAAAACTAATATCGATATTACTATTTTCCGCATATTTCTTTTCACCGACCTTTTACATGTTAAGCAGCTTCATAACGAACAATGAAGTTAACCGCATACTGATCACTTTGCACATCTTCTCATTCTTTCAAATTAACTTTTTCTTTTTAATTTTTAACAAGTGATTCATCTGAATTTTTATTGATTCACTTGTTAAAAAACCAATCGCTTGTCGTAATCAGCGTTAACTGATACACGCCTCCATCCTGCATCTTTAGAAACATAAATTGGTGCATAATTTTTCTAAAACGAAAAGTCAGCAAAGTAACCAGTACAGCTACTTCCAAAACAAAGGCGTATTTTTATTCAATTTAATTTATTTCTTGTTGTTTCTTCTGCTTCTTTTTGTTATAAAATATAAACAATAGTAACCCTGCTACTAGAAGGATTAGCAATCCTACCAAATACGCTAGATAATTCGGTCCTTCAATGGATACATCTGTTGCGTTAAATTGCTTTACTTCTTCCCCTTTAATGGAGAAATCCTTCTCAAATTCCCATGATTCTTTGCTCGACTTAGCCTTTACATGTAACGTATAGGTTCCAGATTTGAATTTTTCTCCATTTAATGAAATCGGGTATTCAAAATTTGAATTTGGCGCCATTTGCATGTCTTGTTTTTCAGATTTATAGAGCACCTCTGTTTTCCCTTTTTTCGTAACTTTCGCGTCCACTTCAAAACGGTTTAAATACGTTGCCGTTGGATTTTGAAGCGTAGCATTAATCACATTACGGGCATTCACTTGTCCAGCTTTCACATCGTGTAATTGCAAATCTTGCTTCACTATTTCATCAGTTTCTTGTAGGATAATTCCCACTACATAAGCATATTTATTTTCAATACTTACACCTTTAGTTGTTTCCTTGGTATTTTTTGACGCTGCTTTCTTCTCTTCTAATGTAATACCGCCCGCTAAAATCCCATCGAATTCTTCTTCAGGCATCGTTACATTTAACTGTAAATCCTTACTTCCCTTAGCCGGAATCGTAATTTCCTTCTCAGTTTGAATTAAATCCCCTAATTCATATGGCAATGAAGAATCACGTTCAGCACTTGTAGGACCGTACTCTACAACTCCATTAATATTCGTTGTAGCAGAATGAATGATCGGCTCAATGACGACCTCCTCTTCCGTATCATTTTTCAATTGAATCGTTAATGTCTGCTTTTGATTAGGCTCCATTTTCAGATCGAAATAAGATTTTTGTTTATCAATTTGGTTGTCTGGAATGACGGTATACACACCAAAATTAAATTCAGATGCTGAAGCAAATGGTGTTAACCATACTAGGCTTACAATCAATATTCCGAATAAGGTCCATAACGTATTTTTCCTCATATTTTCTACCATCCTTACTACTTAAAAGTCTTCAAAAATCTAAAATTATTGGTAAAAACCCGCAATGCTTTCCTCTAACAATGGAGCAACAGGATGCCACGAAGTCTCTTACTCCTGTCGCTCCACGTTAACTCGTACTTGTTGCAAATCGAGTTAACAGGATTTACACGGGTTTTTACCTGTATCTCACAATATTGCACTGAAATGATAGGATACTATTTTTGATAGTCTCTTATTCTTGTCCAGGTACGTCTGTCAGTGTCCATGTTAAGGACGTAGCATATTTATCTGCATATTTCGTAGTTGAACCTGGGATAGAAAGTTCAATACTATCCGCTGCTGTAGCGTCATCACCAAATACTAATACATAAGTACCGGACCCTTCATTTGCTTTGGCAGACATAATGTTTTCAGCTACACCCATCCCATCTGGTTTTAAACTAAATGAAGTTTTTACAATAGATGGTTTTGAAGATGCAGAGGCTGTATTAACCCAGGCATTTTTAAAAGTAATTTCAGCACCCGTTAGTTCTTTATCTGCAGTGTTCTTGAATTGACCATTTTGTTTCACTTGCAATGACCAACCTTTTTCTGTACCACGACTATCTGTTACTTGAACATAGTTCGGACCATCGCCACGACCGTTAAATTTTTGCGGTTGTACTTTGTAAACTTGATTGGTAGAAGTAATTTTTTGCTTACCAAAGTCTAAGCTAGATGCATAGTCAATACTTAATGGACCAGGTGTTCCCGGCTTTGGGCCGTTTGGATCAGTTGGATCTACTGGATCTACTGGATTTGGGTTATCCGGATTAATTGGATCTATTGGTGGAGTAATGGTGTCAGTAGCTGATTCAAATTCGATAATTGCATTCGTTTGATACTCGCCACCATCTGCCGCATAAGAAGTGACACTTCCTCCTAATACCAAACCTGTTAACATTGTTGTTGCTACGCCTAGAGCTTTTAAATTAGTATTGATTTTCATGTTTCATCATCCTTTATTATTATTTGTTACCTGGAACATCCGATAAGTTCCATGTCAATTTTGTACTGTATGTAACAGCATCTTTTGGCGTTTTCCCTGGAATAGAAAGGGAAATCGCTTTATTTTTTTGTACTTTCTCACCTTCAGCATTCGTCATCTCATCTACCTGTCCCCAGAGGTTTACCCAAAGTCCAGCTCCCTCTTTTGGCTTCGCTGACATGACAAGTGACTCAGCGCCATTTGGATCTAACGTAATTTCTTTAGCTGCTGTTGGCGGTGTCACTTCTGTTTTACCTGTAACAGTCGGATTCACAAATTTGATTTGTGCGCCTGTTAATTTTTTATTTTGCGCTGCAACATTAGCAAACTGCCCTTCTTGTTTAACGGTTAATTTCCATCCGGCATTTGTTCCGCGATTATCTGAGATTTGGGCATAGTTTGGTACATATTTACTTCCTTCACCAGAATTTAACACCTGTGCATTCGCATAATAAATCTTTTCTTTGTTCGAGATTTCATTAATACCAAAATCGAGACTCGATACAAAATCAAGGCCTAGTGGGCTTCCAGTTCCTGGTTTTGGACCTTCTGGATCAGTCGGATCTACTGGATTTACTGGCTTCTCTGGATCTGGATCAGTCGGATCTACCGGGCCTTGTGAATCTTCATTCGGAATAAATGTCACCATTCCATTCGATACGTAATTAACTACTTTTTCTTTTTCTTCTGTTTCACCTTCTTCTGCTGAAGCAAATAATGGAGAAATCGCCGTACAACTTAGTAAAGTGGCAATTGCCGCAAATTGCATAGCCTTATTCTTCATGCTTAAATTCTCCTTTCATGTATTTTTTATATTTACGTATTAGATAAAATGCTAATACGGTAAATAACACATACTACTTAATAGTCGAATTACAAATTAACTATTTTTAAATATTTTGTAATAAAATTACAGTTTTTAAGCAAAAAAGGACATCCTTTCATTCAACCACCCTCCCATTTCTTATTGCATATTTATTTATATTTACGTATCAGATAAAATGCTGGTACGGTAAATAACAAAACAGAAAATGTTATTCTAAGAATAAGATACATCCCTCATTTGTGGATTTTTTCTTGGCCCATAAACGATGGAAGCTTTCCGAATCAAGGGCTTACGATTTAGCATTAGATGAAAAAGAAATAGTTAGAAACATCACTATTATTATCACAAATACTAGTTTGTTTACTTTTTACACTTAACCTATACCTCAATTTGAACTTCCTTAAACATATTTTTTCTCTTTTATTTCTTTTTTTCTTTTCATCTCTTACAATTACAGATTGTAGCGTATTTTACAAAAGAATTAAAATCAACTTTTGTTGCTTTCTTAGCATAATTTGATAAAGGTGAATTCCAAAATAAACTTTCTTAAAATTCTAACTTTATTTGAATATTTTTTATTAGTTATCACCAAAACCATTGTTACTATTAGGATATCATTTAATAATTTGACATTTAAAATAGTGATCGTACACCTTCTGTATTGCTTGCATCAGTCGAATTGCAGATAACCATTTTCTAACTACTTTTTTTAAATTATTACATCATTAAATCAAAACATAAGGGATTCCTTTTATCGAACATCTTATCGGACATCTTATCGGACATCCTTTTATCTTAAGGTTTATGCTTATTTAGGTTAAAACCTACAGGGAAAAGATGCAAATCAACTTTTTATTACTTTTGAACAAAAATTGATAAACTGCTTTTTTCGGCTCATTATGTTAATTATTTCCAACTTTATATTTGATCTTGGATCGTGATGTTCCTTCTTAAAAATAGAACTTTCTTATCCTTCTATCTATAAGTTCATACTCATACAGAGTATACAAAGAAAAAAGAGATGTATCGAATATACGTTACATCTCTTACGCGTATACTATTGCATGCTCCTCTATAACCTTATACCATCCAGCAAATGTATACCTTACTTTGTCGGTGCCGCTGGGGCTTGCAGCAATTCATCTTTTAAAATTTCCTTATACTGTACTTCACTTCATTACTTCCCAATCAATTATGCCTCGGCATAATTGCGTTCCGAATCAGCTTTGTGCTTCGGCCTGCAAATGTGTTTTGTGCGAAAGCGTAGCGGCAGCCACAGATGTGTTTTGTGCGAAAGCGTAGTGCTGACGTAGCGTCCAGCAATGTGTTTTGTCTATACGAAAGCGAAGCGACAGCAAAAGGGGTTTTTCTGCGAATGAAAGCGTAGCGGCAGCGGCAAGATGTGTTTTGTGCGAAAGCATAGTGCTAACGTAGCGTCCAACAATGTGTTTTGTCTATACGAAAGCGAAGCGACAGCAAAAGGGGTTTTTCTGCGCGAAAGCGTAGCGGTAGCGGCAAGATGTTGGTCAGTCAGTTTAAGTGGATAATGTTTGGACACTCGCTGAAAGGTGACTTAAAACCCGCATTAATCTTACTGCCTCTAGAGGTGGGGAACTTCTATACCTGTCGCTACGATTCCGGTACAAAAGACATTTACTAGGAGAAATCAAACCTAAAGTAACAATATAACTTATCGGTTCGTTTTCCAAAGTTCAAGGGTTTATTTATTTCCATAGAAAAAAAGCCGAGGAATAAATCCTCGACTTTTCTAGGTGCCTAGCGACGTCCTACTCTCACAGGGGGAAGCCCCCAACTACCATCGGCGCTAAAGAGCTTAACTTCCGTGTTCGGTATGGGAACGGGTGTGA
>NZ_JBNNTW010000030.1:0-6788 GCF_050279145.1 Lysinibacillus sp. NPDC094177
ACTGGAGGAGGTAGAGGGATTCGAACCCCCGCGCGGTGTTACCCGCCTGTCGGTTTTCAAGACCGATCCCTTCAGCCAGACTTGGGTATACCTCCGTAACAATATATAAATGGTGGACCTTGCAGGACTCGAACCTGCGACCGGACGGTTATGAGCCGTCTGCTCTAACCAACTGAGCTAAAGGTCCTTTAAGATGGCGGCAGAGGGGATCGAACCCCCGACCTTACGGGTATGAACCGTACGCTCTAGCCAGCTGAGCTACGCCGCCAGGATCTTTATACTGGTTATCTTTTATGGTGGAGCCTAGCGGGATCGAACCGCTGACCTCCTGCGTGCAAGGCAGGCGCTCTCCCAGCTGAGCTAAGGCCCCATAAAATGGTCGGAATGACAGGATTCGAACCTACGACCCCTTGGTCCCAAACCAAGTGCTCTACCAAGCTGAGCTACATTCCGATAAATATTAATTTGGCGCGCCCGACAGGAGTCGAACCCATAACCTTCTGATCCGTAGTCAGACGCTCTATCCAATTGAGCTACGGGCGCTAAGTTTTAAAATAAAATGGTGCCGAGGGCCGGAATCGAACCGGCACGGTAGTCACCTACCGCAGGATTTTAAGTCCTGTGCGTCTGCCAGTTCCGCCACCCCGGCACATTTGGAGCGGAAGACGAGGTTCGAACTCGCGACCCCCACCTTGGCAAGGTGGTGTTCTACCACTGAACTACTTCCGCATGTGCATAAGATTTATTTATCCTGGCAATTATGAAATTCTAAAAATGGTGCGGGTGAAGGGAGTCGAACCCCCACGCCTTGCGGCGCTAGATCCTAAGTCTAGTGCGTCTGCCAATTCCGCCACACCCGCATATAATTGTTGGCAATAAAATGGTGAGCCATGAAGGACTCGAACCTTCGACCCTCTGATTAAAAGTCAGATGCTCTACCAACTGAGCTAATGGCTCAAAATGGTGCCGGCGATAGGAGTCGAACCCACGACCTACTGATTACAAGTCAGTTGCTCTACCAACTGAGCTACACCGGCAAATGGTGGAGGATGACGGGCTCGAACCGCCGACCCCCTGCTTGTAAGGCAGGTGCTCTCCCAGCTGAGCTAATCCTCCTGGGTATTATGCCTAGCGACGTCCTACTCTCACAGGGGGAAGCCCCCAACTACCATCGGCGCTAAAGAGCTTAACTTCCGTGTTCGGTATGGGAACGGGTGTGACCTCTTTGCCATCATCACTAGACTATTATCGGCTTTCAATATACAGCGTATCTTGAAACCCTTATGTATTTCGTTTTGAAGTTTATTACCTGTCCTTCAAGACAAGAATTATTGTATAACGTTTTTTCACATTGTGCAATACTTTTTTATAAAAAAAAGAAATTATTACTTTTTGAAGCTATTTTTGTTATGAAAGAGAAATTATCACTCTGCTATTTATTATATCAATTGTTTAATTAAAAGAAAACAATTAATTTATCAGTTGTGTTTTTATCTATTTTAATTCATTAAAAAAGCTGAATTCCAATATGAGCTACTCCTTTCCGACTGTCGAGCCGCTTCGCTTTTCGCAGGAATCTTTAATCTTCGACAGGATCACTCAGAGGTAGCCCTTTGTTACAATCAACTTAAAAAGCAAAATATAAACAAAAAACTATTTATAGATTCAATTAACATGCCTGTTAATTTATCATTTCAAAATTATTTAATTATAGCTTTCAGGATTCATCTTATCCTCAACCATATTAAACCCTAAATTTACTGCTCAAGTGAAAGAATATTTCAGACGCTTCGCTTTCGATACCAAAAACATTTGCTAAAGAAGCTAAATAACAGAAAGCGCCATTTGTAATCGATCAATTTCCTCAAATGTCGTTGTTGGACCAAAAGATATTCTAAAAAATTGGCGAGCCGCCTCCATAGAATAACCCATTGATAAAATCGCCTTCGTACCAGATTCACTATGAATATCACAGGCACTTCCTGTGGAAACACATATCCCAGCTTCATTTAATTTTAACAAAACGTATTGCCCCTCGACCCTTTCCATTAATACACCACAAATATTAGGCAATTGCTCTTTACACTCAATTATCTGACACGTTTTCGGTAAATTGTTCTTAAAGTATTGACGTAATGCATCATAATGCTGACGCTCATATTGATAATCTTCAATCGCCGTAGCAAAAGCGACAATAGCTGGGGTGTCTAGTGTTCCTCCTCTTAACCCACGCTCATGTGTGATACCTGGTACTAATGCAGGAGCACGGAGCTTAGGATTAATATAAACAGCACCACAACCTTTTGGCCCACCTATTTTATGGGCTGAAACAGTAATAGCATCTACCTGCTGTTTTAAAGGGAGTTTACAAAAAGACTGTACACAATCAACATGTAAAAGAACATTTGATTGTTTTGCAATCTCTGCAATTTTCTCTATAGGTTGAATAGAGCCTATCTCAGAATTTACATGTTGGATAGTGATTAAAGCCGTATCTTCTTGTATTGCTTCTCGTAGTTGCTCCACATGGATACTACCATCTTGCTGTAAGGGTAACTTCATGACCACAAAACCCATTTTTTCAAGTGTATTTAAAGCCGCATGTACGGATGTGTGTTCAGCTTGTGATGAAATAATGTGCTTTCCTTTATTTGACGCTAAAGCTAATGACAAAATCGAAATTAAATTGCCCTCAGTTCCGCTTCCAGTAAAAATCACACCATCACTGTTTACTCCAAGAGATCTTGCTACAACAGCTCTTGACTGTTCAACAAAATAATGTGCTTGCCCTCCTAGATCATGTAAACTTGCACTATTTCCATAATACTGTTCTGCTACCTCACAATATGCTTTAAGAGTTTTAGGAGTCATTGGAGAAGTTGCAGCGTAATCCAGATAAATCATCTTATTCTTCCTTTCTAGTTCATCAGCTCTTGTTTTCTCTTTTATTTTATGTAAAGATAGGTGTCAAGACAACAGTAAAGAAGGTAAAGGTATGGATGTAATGACAAATGTGCTTATTATCGGTAGCGGCATTGCTGCACTTCAAACTGCTAGGCTTCTCGAAGAACATTTTCAAGTACAGATAGTTACAAAATGTTCTGTTAAAATGAGTAGTTCTTATCGTGCTCAAGGTGGTATTGCTGCCGTTACAAGTCAAGAAGATCATCCTATGTTTCACATTGCAGATACGTTGACTGCTGGTGACTATCATCATGAACGAAAGAATGTTGAAGTGTTAATAGAAAACGGCACAGAAATTATGCGTGATTTTTTAAATGAGGGCTTCCCAGTTGATCGACAAGTTGATGGGTCTCCAGCTCTAGGTTTAGAGGGGGCACATAGTTATCACCGTATTTTACATGCAGGTGGTGATCGTACTGGCCAAATTATGATAGATTATTTGCTTAATCAACTTACATCTAATATCGTTGTGAATTGCTATGAAATGGCTTACGAGCTTTTATTGAATACAAATGGAGATTGTATTGGCGTTCTGACAAAAGGAGCAAAAGGAACGAAGCGCTACCTCGCCCACCACGTCATTCTCGCGACAGGAGGTGCAGGCGCTATTTATTCTTGTACGTCTAATTATGCTTCGAGTACTGGAGATGGTATCGCTTTAGCATATCGTGCTGGAGCTGCCATCAGTGATATGGAATTTATGCAATTCCATCCAAGCTTACTTTGGTGTGGAGGGCAGGCCAAAGGATTAGTCTCTGAAGCTGTGCGTGGCGCCGGAGGGATATTTGTCGATGCACAACGTCACCCCATAATGAAAGGCATACATGAACAGCTGGACTTAGCACCACGCCATATTACTGCACATGTATTATTTAATAAACGTGCTGCTGGGCAAGAAACATTTATTGATATTTCAAGTATTGAACACTTCGAAGAAAAATTCCCTACGATTACTCAGCTTTGCCATGATAATAACGTTAATTTACAAGATGGCTTAATTCCTGTAGCACCAGGTAGCCATTTTTTAATGGGTGGTGTTGTTGCTGATGATAAGGGAAGAACATCTATTCCTCATTTATATGCAATTGGAGAAGTTGCTTGTACTGGGGTGCATGGTGCAAATCGTTTAGCTAGTAACTCTCTATTAGAAGGAATTACGTTTGGGAAAAGAACAGCCCAATACATTATTCAAACAGGTTGCAAGCAAAATAGTTTCTTGATTGATGACAAACATCACCAACAAACCATGCCATCATTATTTACAAAAGATCAATTACGACAAAAGATGATGCACACATTAGGTATTGTGCGAAATCCTATCGATATGCAACAATTCAAACAACAATTGCCCTCAATGCAAACACTTCTTCATGTTGATTTAGATGGCTTGAATCGTCAGGAACTTGAACTTTACATGATGCATGTTGTCGCTACATTAATGACACACGCAGCAATTACACGAAAAGAAACTCGCGGAGCACATATTCGCATTGATAAACCGAAAAATGATAATCAGTGGGCAAACCGCTGGATTATTTTTCAACAAGGACAGATGAAAGTGAGGAATTCATTGTATGAATATCATCAAACTCGAGGAAATGTTAAAGCTATTTTTTAATGAGGATATAGGTGATGGAGATTTATCGAGTGAATTTATATTTTCTGCAGAACAGCAGGGATCTTTTTCTTTTTATGCGAAAGAAAGCGGCATTTTTTGTGGAGCCCTCATCATTAAGCATGGATTTCTTCTACTTGATCAATCAATAGATATTACCCTATATAAAAAAGATGGTGAAACAGTAAATGCCGGTGATATTCTTGCTGTTATTCAAGGACCTCTTCAAAAGTTATTAATGGGTGAGCGTGTAATTTTGAATCTTATCCAGCGTATGTCTGCTATTGCTACTGCTACAAATTTAGCAGTGCAAGAAACAGCAGGTACTAATGCGAAAATATGTGATACGCGCAAAACAATGCCAGGAATGCGTATGTTAGACAAATATGCAGTTAGAATTGGTGGAGCCTATAACCATCGCAATGGTTTATACGATGCGATAATGCTAAAGGATAATCATATCGCTTTTGCAGGTAGTATCACTAAGGCAGTACAGGCTGCCCGTGAGAAAATCGGTCACATCATTAAGATTGAGGTCGAAATCGAAACAAAAACACAATTAGATGAAGCAATTGCAGCTGGTGCAGATATCATTATGTTTGATAATCGCAGCCCTGAAGAAATACGTGAATGGCTCCCAGCAGTTCCCCCACATATTGCTACAGAAGCTTCCGGGGGCATTTCACTTCAAAACTTAAATACCTATGCTAAAACAGGTATTCAATGGATTTCACTCGGAGCGCTAACACATTCAGTAAAAGCCTTTGATATTAGTGCACTTGTACAAACGAAAGGAGCTCATTCCATTGTCCATCACTAGTTTATTACAACAAACGTCACTACTGCCAGAGCATTACCGTGCATTATCTAAAAATGACATGGAATCTCGCATTCTAGCAATAAAACAGAAACTAGGTAGTAAGCTTTTTATCCCTGGGCATCATTATCAAAAAGATGAAGTGATTCAATTTGCAGATGCAACAGGGGATTCCTTACAGCTTGCTCAATTATCAGCAGCTAACAAGGAAGCTGAACATATAGTATTTTGTGGAGTACACTTTATGGCAGAAACAGCTGATATGCTTACAACTGAACAGCAGCATGTTTACTTACCTGATATGCGTGCAGGCTGTTCAATGGCTGACATGGCTGACATCTATCAAACAGAACAAGCATGGCCGGTTTTACAGGAGCTCTTTGGTGATACCATTATCCCACTAACGTATGTTAATTCTACTGCTGCCATTAAAGCATTTACTGGCAGACATAAAGGAGCCTGTGTAACATCGTCCAATGCAAAAGAAATGGTTCAATGGGCATTTACGCAAAAACAACGCATTTTCTTTTTACCAGATCAACATTTAGGTAGAAATACTGCGTACGATTTAGGAATACCGCTTGAAAATATGGCAGTTTGGAATCCTTATACAAATATGCTTGAGACAGACCAGTCCCCAGAAAACGTTCAAGTCATCTTATGGAAGGGACACTGCTCCGTACACGAAGGTTTTACAGTTCAGCATACGGAGCTTGTACGTAAAGTTCATCCAAATATGCGTATCATTGTTCATCCTGAATGTAGTCGCGAAGTTGTTGCCGCTGCAGATGATGCAGGTTCTACAAAATACATTCTTGATACGATTAATAAGGCAGCAAGTGGTTCAGCATGGGCAATCGGTACTGAAATGAATCTCGTTAATCGTATTATCAAGCAGCATCCAGATAAGCAGATTATCTCTTTAAATGAGAACTTCTGTCCTTGTCTTACAATGAATCGAATTGACCTCCCCCATCTACTTTGGTCTCTAGAAAGTATAGAAAAGGGCCAGCCACATAATCGTATTCAAGTAGATGCTCACATTGCTGAAGAAGCACGCAGCTCACTTGAAAGAATGCTATTAAGAGCTTAAAGGACAAAACGTCTACCAGAATTGAGTAGACGTTTTGTTATTATAGTTACTTGAGCCTTCTACATGAATATGTTTTGCAATGTTCAATTTAATATATTTCAACAATAGTTTAGAGATAATTATAGGAATCTCAAACATTCATTACAAATCATCTTTAGAATCTTTAAAGCTATCCTTATACAAAAAAATGCAGTAGATGTAAGTTACATCTACTGCATTTAGTATGACCCGTACGGGATTCGAACCCGTGTTACCGCCGTGAAAGGGCGGTGTCTTAACCACTTGACCAACGGGCCAAT
>NZ_JBNNTW010000031.1:0-4802 GCF_050279145.1 Lysinibacillus sp. NPDC094177
TGTCGCTTCGCTTTCGCACAGTTAAAACATTTGTTGCTGTCGCTTCGCTTTCGCACAGTTAAAACATTTGTTGCTGTCGCTTCGCTTTCGCACAGAGCAAAGCTTCCTGGAGGCGTCCGATGAGCCGCTTCGCTGCAGGGTCTCGGGCCAACAGATGTTTTTTGCGCGAAAGCGTAGTGCTAACGCAGCGTCATATATATATCCTTACCAGCGATTCATCGCTATTTTCACCCAGACAACGTATAATAAGAGAAGCAGAAGAAGAATTCATTTTTCCTCTAGTTAAAAAAAGAGGTGCAATTACTTGAAACAGTTTAAAACAGCATTACCTGAGCAGTATGAAACATTAAAAAAACAGGCCAATTATACGTCTAGCTGGCGAGAGCGTTTAGACGCAGTCGAAATTTTATCGGCTTATCAACATGACAAAATCATAGATTTATTAAAAAATCGTATGCAGCATGATACTGTCAACAAGGTGCAATTAGCAGCCTATGAAGCACTCGCGGCGTTTGGTGAGGACGTAGAGAAGCCATCACCTGCACGTTTTGATATTATCAAAGGAACAGACAAAATTTTCCTACGGGTGAAAAAGAGCTTGCCGAAGGACCATACAGTGGCAGACTTTGCGGATAAACTAAAACGTATGCGTTTAGATGTCTTTGATGCGTATGAAGGCGACAAAGGTGTAGAATTTATGAACTGGTTAGAGGAACGTTGGGCAAAACTATAATTAGTAGTTTTGCGATTTATGTATGAAGGAAAGTCATTCTCTCCGCTTGTGGAGGGAATGGCTTTTTCTTATCTTACGCTGCGGTTCATCGAAACTAATATTAAATTGTATTACTTCTTTTCTTTGATCATCTATCTTTATTGTTTAATGATAAAACAAACACCTTATTAAAATAACCTGACCCGTTAGCCATCCATGAAGCACAAAAATTAGTACTTCACCACAGAAAATGAAAGATGATTAAGTTCTTTCATGGGAGTTGAATAAAGAAAAAGGCTATGTTAAAAGAAAAGGTTGATTTATAACGTTAAGGAATCCGCTGTATATGCAAGTTTTTATTCAAAATATGATTCAGTGCAAGTTCTTTTGAACAGCATTGAAAGCTTTGGTGTATCTAAGTTCAAACGATAGTGCATAAAAAGGTGTATATGAATGAAATACAGAAAAACACTTAATACATTGGTATGACAACGTTTTAAGTGTTTTATTTCGTCCCAAAACTTTGATTTTGGAACGTTATTTTGTTAAATTGGTAAAAAATAACTAATTTTGGGGAAACAATATACATTATATCCCCGATAATTGTCATAAAAATCCAATAAGTATAGTGTATCAAATCTTCCCAAAGCGTCGTTTGGAAAGCTTTCCTCGTAGAGGTCACCAAAGTGTCATTTGGGAACATTATTAGGTTTATTTATGTATACATTATAAATCCTTGTTAAACTAAAGCCCCGCGTTAGTATCCTTTTCTTTTTCGTCTCTCTCTTTTATATATCTTTCGTATGCCTCTTTCACCCTATCATTGTCATTGATCGGTACTACTTGTTTGTGAATTTCATTAATTAAAATAAATGATCTAAAAATTACTCCACCAATAATTGCGCATAAGAGATATATACCAATGGGTCCGAGGAAAGCCAAAATACCCAAAAATCCAGCAAATAGAACAGACAATAATAACTTCACAAAAATCCCCCTTTATCCAGCTGCATTAGTTCAATTATAACTTTCCCAAAGCGTCGTTTGGGGAACATACTGTTCATAAACAGCCAAAAGCAAACACCCCACTCATAACTAGAATGGGGTGTATTGTTGCCTATGTAGCTCAATGATCTTCAAGTAAAGCCTATGTTAGAAAAAACTAATTAATTTAGTTGTAGGTCACTTTCTTTTTATTCTACATTAACATCAAAAACAAAAGTTTGTTTTCCTTCAGACCATAGTGTTTTAAGTTGATAAATATAATATCCACTTTCCGATGGCATCGTAATTTCATTATCTTTCATTTCAACAAGATCAGTTGTACCATCTTCATTCAGTTTAGTTACCGTAATTGAAGAAGGGTTTTTATCAATTTCAAATTTAAATGTAGCGTTTTTTTCAACATCTAGTGTATCGAAAAGTTCAGCTATTTCGTTTATATCGGTAGAATGTTTTAAACTAATTTCAACTTTGTCTTTCTGCTCATAATCACTTAGAATCATTATATATTGTTCCCCATTCACAATCACTTTGCCTTCTAGTTGACTAAGAGGATTGTTTGAGGATTTATTGCATCCAGTCAAAATAATAACAATCAATATGGATAAAATTAATTTATTCATTTTATTACTTTCCTTTATTAGATTGTTCCAAAAACGTCGTTTGGGAACTGACGGGACCCCGAATAGCTTAGCAATTAAAAATAAAGGTACAGCGACTAAAATATAACGTACAAAGAAGTATGAAATTAACTTTAATATATCAAAGACTGCACCAACCAAATCATCATCCTTTTTACCCTTTTATGCAGACTGATTCACTAACCTTTTAGAAGTTACGATTAATAGTATTCCAATCAAATAAATGACGGACATCAATAATGAGAAAAACCCGTAATTCACACTAAACAAATAATTTAATCCAAATAGTGGAGTTGTAAAAATCATATATAACGGATAATGAATTGACGATATCATATGTAAAATAGCAGACTGCAAAATTGTCTCTTGAAATTTTGTTATAACATATGCTATCAAACCAGATAAACAACCCAAAGTTAAATAGATACTTAATCCTTTCTTGACACTATTTTTAAGGATTACTTTTTTTACAAATGCCAACAAAGTAATTATAAATAAAACAGTTACAAGTAAATTCAAAATGGTCAAATTAGAGTCAGGATATTTTATTGATGGAAAAAAATTCATTACAAAAGCAATGATATAAGAACAGATTAGAAAAATTAGTGTTTTTTTAGTCATTATTTCACCTCGCATATATCTATTTTTTTCGGAACTCTCTTTATTTAGATTGAACTAAACTACCCATTTACTTTAACGCCAGGAAGTGTCAAAGGTTCCAGTTCTGAATAAAATTACCATTTAAGGAATAACTAAAATCCATTTCTATTTATTGAATAAACCTGCGCCATTGAGGTACAACCTTCCCAAAGCGTCCTTTGGTAACCTTTCATAAAAGAATGTTATTCAATAATATGGCCCGATTGTTGAACGCAAGTTAAACAACGCTATTGAACTAACCTGCCTCGTTAGTGAAAAAGCGACTGCTCTATTGAACAATTGCACTCCGTAAGTAAAACAAGAAATCCATACTTCTATCATTGTTCATTTCCTATTGTCGTATAAATAAGCCGTTTTCTTCAATAATTTCTTTGCATTTTTTAAAACCTATTATCGTCTTAGAATAAATAGGAAACGACAAATCATAATTCCCTATTATCACTGTATCCAGAGAAGGAAAGAAAAAATCTGCGAAATATAGTTCAGTTACTGAGAGTTTCGTTAAAAAGACAAGGGCTTCCACATCTCCTATTTTATAAATACCCTTACTGTGGGAAAATAGTTTTCGAAAGAGATTCGCCTCCGACCGATTTAAGCAACTTAATTTATATTTGAAAGCTTCTTTACTCAATCCTTTTTTATAAATGTGTACATACACTTCACTCTCTTTTAGATGAAAAAGTTGCGTAAAAGTATCCAAGAAATTTGCACCATACTTTAAATTATGATTTTCTCCCAATAACTCAGATGCCTCTTCTTCAGTAAGAACACGATTGAATACGTCCATAATACCGATATGATTGTATAACTCACTTGGCTTTTCAAGAAGCTGAGTGTTAAATCTTTTATATCTTGAATGTAGGATATTGATTTCTTCGTTTGTTGCCAATGTTAATTTCATAATTTACCTCGATTGTTTGCTTGTACTAACATTATTTTATCATCTTGTTCAACTAAACTGCTCCGTTCAATAAAGAAAAAAAGAGCTGCATATGCAACTCATTGTTCTTCAAGTAAAGCACTCCTTTAGTTCAACAGTATTTTCTCTTTATTATTTCTATTGAAGCTTCATCAATACCAGTAATATTGGATATTGATTTTAATTCAATTCCCTCTTTTAATGCTTTTCGTACAGTCGTTATGTTTTGTTTTATTTCAGATATATTATTATTTATACAAAAATGGTCAACAACTAAATAATCATCTGAAACTTCCCCATCCAAGTTGAATTCAATGGAGTATGTCCCAATGTCTGTATCAAAGTAAAAAAAATTCACAGTAAAGAACACAAATGCTTCAACCCTGAAGAAGCTATATTTTAATTCAATGGATTTTTCTTCAACACTAATAAATTCTTCGTATAACTTTCCGTTAAACGTGTCTAAATAGTCATATTTATCTTCCTCACGCCATTTCTTAAAACTTTCCCAAAATCCCTTAATTGTTCGATTTTTTGCATCGTGTTTTCGTTCCCATTCAAGTAAGGTTTTAGCGTTCAAATCAACCACCTCTTTTTATTATCAAGTATATACGATCCTCTGCACGTCTTCTTTGGTTAGTAACAAAACGTCTCCACTTGTTGGAGAAACGCCCCCACTCTAATTTCTTGCCATAGAATACTTTACCTATCAAATATTAACAATGTATTGCCTTATTTTATATATGTAATTTTTTCCTCTCAACTAAACTGCACCGTTAGTTCAATAAGAAAAAAAGAGCTGCCTACGCAACTCAATGGTCTTCAAGTAAAGCATCCGTTAGTGAAAAAGACTTACTTAACTTCAATT
>NZ_JBNNTW010000032.1:1498-4277 GCF_050279145.1 Lysinibacillus sp. NPDC094177
TCATAGCGTCTTGAAGGCAGACCCAGGGAACTGAAACATCTAAGTACCTGGAGGAAGAGAAAGAAAAATCGATTCCCTGAGTAGCGGCGAGCGAAACGGGAAGAGCCCAAACCAAGAGGCTTGCCTCTTGGGGTTGTAGGACACTCTATACGGAGTTACAAAAGAGCGAGTTAGATGAAGCGACTTGGAAAGGTCCGCCAGAGCAGGTAAAAGCCCTGTAGTCGAAAGTTCGTTCTCTCCTGAGTGGATCCTGAGTACGGCGGAACACGTGAAATTCCGTCGGAATCCGGGAGGACCATCTCCCAAGGCTAAATACTACCTAGTGACCGATAGTGAACCAGTACCGTGAGGGAAAGGTGAAAAGCACCCCGGGAGGGGAGTGAAAGAGATCCTGAAACCGTGTGCCTACAAGTAGTTAGAGCCCGTTAATGGGTGATAGCGTGCCTTTTGTAGAATGAACCGGCGAGTTACGATTACGTGCGAGGTTAAGCTTTAGAAGGCGGAGCCGCAGCGAAAGCGAGTCTGAATAGGGCGAATTAGTACGTGGTCGTAGACCCGAAACCAGGTGATCTACCCATGTCCAGGGTGAAGGTGAGGTAACACTTACTGGAGGCCCGAACCCACGCACGTTGAAAAGTGCGGGGATGAGGTGTGGGTAGCGGAGAAATTCCAATCGAACTTGGAGATAGCTGGTTCTCTCCGAAATAGCTTTAGGGCTAGCCTCGTGATGAGAATACTGGAGGTAGAGCACTGTTTGGACTAGGGGGCCATCCCGGTTTACCGAATTCAGACAAACTCCGAATGCCAGATATTTATACACGGGAGTCAGACTGCGAGTGATAAGATCCGTAGTCAAAAGGGAAACAGCCCAGACCACCAGCTAAGGTCCCAAAGTAATCGTTAAGTGGAAAAGGATGTGGCGTTGCACAGACAACCAGGATGTTGGCTTAGAAGCAGCCATCATTTAAAGAGTGCGTAATAGCTCACTGGTCGAGTGACGCTGCGCCGAAAATGTATCGGGGCTAAACGATTCACCGAAGCTGTGGATTGACATCTACGATGTCAGTGGTAGGAGAGCGTTCTAAGTGCGTTGAAGTCAGATCGGAAGGACTGGTGGAGCGCTTAGAAGTGAGAATGCCGGTATGAGTAGCGAAAGACGGGTGAGAATCCCGTCCACCGTATGACTAAGGTTTCCTGAGGAAGGCTCGTCCGCTCAGGGTTAGTCGGGACCTAAGCCGAGGCCGATAGGCGTAGGCGATGGACAACAGGTTGATATTCCTGTACCACCTCCTCACCGTTTGAGAAATGGGGGGACGCAGTAGGATAGGGTAAGCGCGCTGTTGGATATGCGCGTCCAAGCAGTAAGGCGTGTGTGTAGGCAAATCCGCACACTGTAACGTTGAGCTGTGATGGCGAGTCCGTATGGACGAAGTTCCTGATTTCACACTGCCAAGAAAAGCCTCTATCGAGGTGAGAGGTGCCCGTACCGCAAACCGACACAGGTAGTCGAGGAGAGAATCCTAAGGTGTGCGAGAGAACTCTCGTTAAGGAACTCGGCAAAATGACCCCGTAACTTCGGGAGAAGGGGTGCTCTTGAGCGTGCAAGCGCATGAGAGCCGCAGTGAATAGGCCCAGGCGACTGTTTAGCAAAAACACAGGTCTCTGCAAAACCGTAAGGTGACGTATAGGGGCTGACGCCTGCCCGGTGCTGGAAGGTTAAGAGGAGTGGTTAGCGCAAGCGAAGCTGCGAATTGAAGCCCCAGTAAACGGCGGCCGTAACTATAACGGTCCTAAGGTAGCGAAATTCCTTGTCGGGTAAGTTCCGACCCGCACGAAAGGCGTAACGATCTGGGCACTGTCTCAACGAGAGACTCGGTGAAATTATAGTACCTGTGAAGATGCAGGTTACCCGCGACAGGACGGAAAGACCCCGTGGAGCTTTACTGTAGCCTGATATTGAATTTTGGTACAACTTGTACAGGATAGGTAGGAGCCAGAGATCTCGGAGCGCCAGCTTCGAAGGAGGCGTCGGTGGGATACTACCCTGGTTGTATTGAAATTCTAACCCATGCCCCTTAGCGGGGCAGGAGACAGTGTCAGGCGGACAGTTTGACTGGGGCGGTCGCCTCCTAAAAGGTAACGGAGGCGCCCAAAGGTTCCCTCAGAATGGTTGGAAATCATTCGTAGAGTGTAAAGGCACAAGGGAGCTTGACTGCGAGACCTACAAGTCGAGCAGGGTCGAAAGACGGGCTTAGTGATCCGGTGGTTCCGCATGGAAGGGCCATCGCTCAACGGATAAAAGCTACCCCGGGGATAACAGGCTTATCTCCCCCAAGAGTCCACATCGACGGGGAGGTTTGGCACCTCGATGTCGGCTCATCGCATCCTGGGGCTGTAGTCGGTCCCAAGGGTTGGGCTGTTCGCCCATTAAAGCGGTACGCGAGCTGGGTTCAGAACGTCGTGAGACAGTTCGGTCCCTATCCGTCGTGGGCGTAGGAAATTTGAGAGGAGCTGTCCTTAGTACGAGAGGACCGGGATGGACACACCGCTGGTGTACCAGTTGTCTTGCCAAAGGCATCGCTGGGTAGCTATGTGTGGACGGGATAAGTGCTGAAAGCATCTAAGCATGAAGCCCCCCTCAAGATGAGATTTCCCATTACGCAAGTAAGTAAGATCCCTCAAAGACGATGAGGTAGATAGGTTCGAGGTGGAAGTGTGGTGACACATGGAGCTGACGAATACTAATCGATCGAGGACTTAACCAAAACGTTTGAAACAA
>NZ_JBNNTW010000033.1:0-3037 GCF_050279145.1 Lysinibacillus sp. NPDC094177
CACACCCGTTCCCATACCGAACACGGAAGTTAAGCTCTTTAGCGCCGATGGTAGTTGGGGGCTTCCCCCTGTGAGAGTAGGACGTCGCTAGGCAACCAAAACAGTCAGCTGAGTGCTGGCTGTTTTTTTATGGGCAATAATAATTTATTTAAATAAGACAAGAAGCCATAAAATGATAGCTTCTTGTTTTTTTATAGCCATAAATGTATATAGATATAAAATGATATAAATTAATTTTTAGAGATATTAATGCCTATACCTTTGGAAGACAAAAAAATGGATTTGATGGGTACCTTATATTAAAATGACAGTTATTATTTTCCAATAACTACCTAAAATTATTATTTAATTACAAAAATAGATGTTTATTTTAAAATGATTAATAGGAGTGTGAAAGTTGATAATTTTAGATAAACCTTATGTCTCCGAACTATTGGTAGATACTATTAGAAAGCTTCGGATTTCTGTTGTTAGTTTAAATGATGTTTTTTAATGAGTCCGATATAAATTTTAAAAAGATAGAGGATTTATTAATAGAATTAGAAAATGGAAACAGTCCTATTTTATTTAACTCTGAAAATGGACTCAATATTTTATCAAGATATACACCTAATAATTATTTAACTACTGTTACAGAAATATTGAAAAATAAAGTTACATTTAGGAAGGTATTGAGTAGACAGTATGAAGATTTCTTTTTTCAGGAAGTGTTACTAAGAGATTTAGAAGAAATAGATGTAAGCACAATTCCATTTCCCATTATGTAAAGCCAGTAATAGGAAATCCAAGTATAGGTATACATCGTATAGATAAATTAGAAGAATACCATGAAATGATAAAACAGCTTAAAAAGGAAATGGATGTTGAAATCAGATCAGAGTATCCAAGGGAAGTTATTAATAATCAGTCATTTATTATTGAAAAATTTATTGAAGGTGATGAATATGTCATTGATGCATATTTTTCAGAGGATGGAAAACCAATCATTTTAAATTTGTTTAAAAGAATGTCTAGGCATGAAAAAGATATGAGTAACCGAATATATTATACAAGTAAGCAAGTAATAAACGAATCTTTAATGAAAATAAATACATTCTTAAATACTATCTCATCATTTTTTGCTTTGAAAAGGATACCAATACATATTGAAATACGTCTTGATAAAGAAGGCAAAATTATCCCAATTGAAGTGAGTCCATTAAGATTCTCTGAGATGCGTACTAATGAGCTTGGTATTTATGCTTATGGGATAAACGCATGTGAGTACTTTTTTAATCAACAAAAGCCAGATTGGAAAAGTATAGTGAGTGATATGGATAATTTCATTTATAGTTACTGTTGCGCAAAGATAAACTCTCCAATTGATTTCAAGAAAGTAGAATCTATTAATCATAAAGGGTTTAAAGAAAATTTTAGAGTATCGAAAAATGAATATTATTGATAATTCTACTTTTGCAGTCGTTTTTCATAAAGCACCTGACTTAGAGGAAAACATGCGATTATTAAATGTAGATTTAAATCAATACGTTATATTAAAGGAATTAGCATTTGTTTAGTTTTATTAAATAAAGACAATCTTGTTGGTTAATGAAATATTAGGTGCTTCTTTGGTGAAACTTGTTATTTTTCAAAAACTTCTAGTTGTCTGAAAAAGGGATTAAGTTGTATATACAGTTAGAATAAATACTAACCTGAGTTATTGTGAAGGGATCAGGCTCTATTTTATATAGTGCTTAATCCTTTTTATTTAATAAACGTAATTTCATCGAGCATTAGAAATTCGACAAGAACTTGTATATTTTAGTTCTAATTGTTATTACTATTTCTTATAATGTGAAGATTACTTGAAAAAGGAGAGGGAGTTTTGTGGATTGATGGTGTTTTTTCTGGTGGCGGTTTGAAGGGGTTTGCACTAGTTGGAGCATATCAAGTACTAGAAGCTGAAAATTTTCGCTTTAAAAGGGTAGCTGGGACGAGTGCTGGGGCCATATTAGCTGCTTTTATTGCTGCAGGATATAGCGGAAAAGAAATCCAAACTATGTTAGAAGAGTTGGATGTACCTTCATTACTAGATTCAAGGAAAACAATCTTACCATTCCCGTTTATGAAGTGGGTTAACGTTTATCACCATTTAGGTTTATATAAAGGAAAAGCATTAGAAAAATGGTTTTTTCAAAAATTAGCTGCAAAAGGCGTTTATACATTCGGAGATTTACCTAGAGATTCGTTAAAATTAGTGGCGTCAGATTTAACAAATGGCAGAATAATAGTTTTACCAGACGATTTACAAAAATATCATATTGATGAGAAAAATTTTTCGGTTGCAAGTGCTTTACGTATGAGTTGTGGTATACCATTTTTCTTTGAACCCGTAACATTAAAAACAGGAAAGGGAGATTCAGTTATTGTAGATGGCGGTGTATTGAGTAATTTTCCGTTATGGGTATTTGACGATAAGGAAGGTCGTAAAGTACGACCAACTATAGGGCTAAAACTGAGTAGACGTAGAGAAGAACAATGCCCGCATGTAATTAAAAATGGATTAAATTTATTTGAAGCTTTATTTTCTACTATGAAAGATGCTCATGATGAAAGGTATATCTCAAGACGGCATGAAAGAGATATTATTTTCATCCCAGTCGATGATTATAGTGCCACACAATTTGATTTAGATGAAGAGACTAAAGAAACTCTTTTAGAAATCGGGAGAAACCGTACTATTCAATTTTTAAAATCGTGGCCAAGATTTAGGTTATAAAACTTTTAAAAAAATGAAAGAAAACTATTGACGTTCTATGAAGCAGGTGATATTATATAAAAGTTACTGTTGAACATTCAACTACAACAATATAAAAATAAAATAACTGTTTGACAATGTATATAAAACATGTTATTATATAAAAGTTAGCTCTTAACGAAGAGATAATAATTATAAATGAACTTTGAAAACTGAACAAGCAAAACGTAATCAATAAAGTTTTTAGTAGCTAACCTTGAGTTAGTGAAAGAAACAAAATTTTGGACATCAAACATGATG
>NZ_JBNNTW010000034.1:0-2694 GCF_050279145.1 Lysinibacillus sp. NPDC094177
CAAGATAGTGCGACACGTTGCTAATTGAAAAGATTAGCCACTAGCATATTTGCTAGGAGAACTAAGAAATCAGATGAGTCGAATGATGAGGTAACGCTCTGAAAGGCTCGACCTAATCCTCCGAATAGCATCAGCATAGGCAATTATGATGGTGTTATAAGCTCGGTGAAGTCAGTTGAATATCACCCTGATCACAGGAAAGCGGAGTGGAGGCACTCTGTGTGGTAGATAGACTGGGGTTCTATAAAAATACTCATGGTTAGAATGTAGGGAACAAAACTTCCTACTGACGAAATTCCGAATGTACGGCTCTAGAGGTATAGGTATTCGAAAGGATACACCAACTTATTGTTGGGTTAGTGAGGTGGAGTAAAATTTGTCTTTATGAAACACCTTATAGTGTTACAGGCACTATCCAGCTAACAGGGTTAGAGGAATGACCTAAAAGTATTATATGTACAGATATGATTTCTCGGAACGTGGTAAGCTGGCTACGTGGAGAGATTGCACTCGTTGAAGCGGTATGAGGGAAAACGTCTATAGTATAACCTCATTTTAAGCACAGTGAAAGTGATGGCATAGTACCTGTGAAGCTGTGATAACAAGCAGTGGAGGGATAGCCATTAGTCAATTTATGAATGACTAAAACATTACTTTATAATATCAGGTTCTCGTATGACTAAAAGAAATGCAATCGCCAAAAGAAGCAATAAAGTGGTGAGAGTATTGACTGAAACAGCAAACAAGAAAGTTTTAAAACGGCAGTCCTTACGAAACAATGAATATTACGATATGCAACAAACCTTAGATAACCTTTACAATGCAAGTCAAATGAACAAACGCTTTAAAAATCTGTATGAATTGATTATTAGTAGAGAAAATATTTTACTGGCATATCGAAACATCAAGAAAAACAAGGGTTCTCTCACCAAAGGTATTAATGAATCGACAATCGTTACTATCGGAGAAAAAGACCCAAACGCATTAATTGATTATGTCAGAAAAAGACTTGAAAACTTCATACCACACAAAATAAGAAGAAAAGAAATACCAAAAGCTAATGGAGGAATTCGACCACTCGGTATCCCGACAATCGAAGACCGAATCATTCAACAATGTATCAAACAAATTCTAGAACCAATATGCGAAGCGAAATTCCATAATCACAGTTACGGTTTTCGTCCGAACAGAGGAACTTTACATGCATATTCTAGAGCAGTAACATTAGCAAACATCAACAAACTGCACTATGTGGTTGATATTGACATCAAAGGTTTCTTCGATAACGTCAATCATGGCAAACTTCTTAAACAAATGTGGTCAATGGGTATCCAGGATAAAAAGGTTCTCTCAATCATAAGTAAACTACTGAAAGCAGAAATTGTAGGAGTAGGAACACCTAATAAAGGGACTCCTCAAGGTGGTATTTTATCACCGCTATTATCTAATATTGTGCTAAACGAATTAGATTGGTGGATAAGCAATCAGTGGGAAACGTTTGAAACACAGAAAAACTATGAGCGTAAAAGAATTATTGGTGGCAAGGTTAGACTTGATAGGTCTGTGAAATATAGTACCTTAAAAAGAGTCACAAACTTGAAAGAAATGTTCATTGTGCGATATGCAGATGATTTTAAAATCTTTTGTAGAGACTATAAAAGTGCCTTCAAGATTTTCGAAGGTGTGAAAAAATGGTTAAAAGAAAGATTACATCTCGACATTAGTAAAGAAAAATCAAAGGTCATTAATTTAAGGAAAAACTTCTCGGAATTTCTAGGCTTTAAAATGAAAGTGGCTAGAAATAAAAAGAAGCATACCGTAAAATCATTCATGACAAATAAGGCGAAGAAAAACGCAATTAGCAAAATCAAAGAAAACATCAAACGAATTAAAAAGAAATCTAATGCTTCAGAAGTGTCCAAACTCAATGCAACAATTCTAGGACTTCATAACTTCTATCAGCAAGCAACGATGGTAACGAAAGATTTTAGTGAAATTGCATTTTCAGTCAAACGAACCTTATATAACAGCTTGAAGAAAGTTTCATCGGATAAAGGTGAGCCAAGTACGTACTACAAGAAACATTTCAAAGATTATTTTGGCAAGAAAAAGATATTCGTTGCGAAAGTAGCGATATTCCCTATCGATGGAATCAAACACAAAAGTCCAACAAACTTTACGCAAGAAATCAATAATTATACAGTTGAAGGTAGAAGTCTGATTCATAAAAAGCAAAAATCAGTATCAGAAGAAGTTGTGAAGTATCTCATGAAAAATCCTGTAATCAATCGTAGTATTGAATACAACGACAATCGTATTTCTAAATACATTGCTCAAAAAGGGGTTTGCTTTATCACAGAAGAAGCACTCATACTGAAAAATATGGAATTACATCACATCGTTCCAAAGGCAAAAGGTGGTAACGATAAGTATGACAACTTAGTTTTTATAACGAAAGAAGCCCATAAACTGATTCATGCCACAACAGAAGACATAATTAATAAATACCTTCAAATGTTAGAGTTAACAAAACAAAGTTTGGACAAAGTAAATAAACTTCGTGTTAAAGCTGGAAATAAAGTATTAGTTTAAAGATTCATAATTGATGGAACGCCGTATGAGGGGAAACCCTCACGTACGGTGTGAATGGGGGGAAAAGCTGGAGATGATTTCAAAGGCTTACCTATCCATATC
>NZ_JBNNTW010000035.1:0-1927 GCF_050279145.1 Lysinibacillus sp. NPDC094177
GATGAATAAAATCGTATATAAAAATTGAAGTCTTATCGTTGTAAATCCGCATAAATCTGAAGAGTTCCCTTATTGTGCTAACGGGTGCTTTACTTCAAGATGGGATTCCGTAGAGATCCCATCTTTTTCTTGTTCAACTAACAGAACAGTTTAGTTGAATAGTGTTGTTTAACTTGTGTTCAACAATCGGGCCATTTAATGGAATAATATTACCAAGCAAAACTAGATTTCTATTTTTGTGTTAACATTAGTATTATATTACAAAAATACTAAACCTAGGTGATAATGGGAGAGATTGAGGTGATTTGTTTGAAGAAAGCAATGACACTTCTGTCTTTCATTTTTATTGGTATTTTTATGATAGGCTCTTTTCCTTCGATTACAAGTGCTTGTTCGTGTGCATATTTACCAAGTGTAGAAGAATTTGAACGTTCAAAAGCCGTATTTAGTGGGAAAGTTGTTGATATAAAAGAGAGACTAAGTTTAAAAGGATATACAACTAAATCAGTTCTTTTTGAGGTAACGAACGCCTGGAAGGGTGTTGAACGATCACAAATTAACTTTACTTCTGGTCAAGGTGGTGGAGATTGTGGATATAATTTTATAAAGGGAGAATAAAGGGAGGAAAAGAAATGGGAATTGAAATGGTAATCGGTTTAATTTTTGGTGTATTTTTAATTTGGGTTGGCTATATTGTTCGGACAAAACAGACATTTGCATTTCTTGCAGGTTTCAGGGAAACGTGGGAACCAGTTAATAAAGAAAGACTAGGTAACAGAGTCGGTATTCTCTTAATTATTATAGGTGTTATAGCCATTTTTACATCTATTTTTACCATATGGTTTGGGGCAACAGTCGGAAAAATCTCTGGGGTCTTGGCTATTATTGATGTGAGTTTGATTATTATAGTAATCGGATTAGATCAAATAGGATATTGAAAGGGGTGTACACGTGGGAAACTGGAGAATAAAACTAGTCCTGTTATTTACAATATTAAATACAATAGGAATATTCGCTATAATTCCATATTCGATAACTTTAATGGGCGATCAATCTGTACCGGGAGATATACCAACTTCATTAATAGTTATTATAAATTCAACTTTTCAAGTTTTATATACGTTTGTATTGATATTGGTTGGTTTAAGGCTTCAAAATCGTACAGGGTTAAACGCTCCACTATTAAATGGACTTGTTTACCCTAAGACACGAGTACATATCTCAAAAAAGTGGTTAATCAATAGTATTGTTGTAGCGTTAATTGGAAGCGTTATTATAATTCTTCTTGATTTATTCGTATTTAGCCCTTTGATAGGAGCACCCATGAATCAAGTTCCTTCACCTAATTGGTGGCAAGGTTTACTTGCTTCATTATACGGAGGATTTACAGAAGAAATAATGCTTCGATTGTTTGGCATGACGTTCATTGTATGGTTATTGGCCTGGATAACAAAAAAAGAAAAGGATAACATTCCTAATAGTTTTTACTATGTTGCAATTTTTCTTGTAGCAATAATATTTGGATTAGGACATTTGCCAGCGACAATACAAGTATTCGGCGATCTATCTACAATTATTGTAATACGGGCATTGGTGTTAAATGGGCTCTTAGGCTTGTGGTTTGGTTATTTGTACTGGAGGAAGGGCTTAGAATATGCAATGATTGCACATATGTCAGCAGATATCTTTCTTCACGTTCTATTTGCGTCAATACTCTATTAAGCAATCGGGCGAGATTGTTGAATAATCGTCTCTGTTCTTATTAAACTAACGGGGTGCTTTACTTAAAGATGGGATGCCACAGAGATCCCATCTTTTTCTTATTCAACTATCGGGGCAGGTTAGTGGAAGAAATAGCAAGTGGGTTTAACTAGGAGAAGTGTCGATGACATTAAAGAAGACACCGAGGTGTCTTATGTTTTTTAAA
>NZ_JBNNTW010000036.1:0-1672 GCF_050279145.1 Lysinibacillus sp. NPDC094177
TCCTTATGTTTAAAGATTATAACATGAATCAATTAGTTTTGCCTTTAGATTTAGAAGTGAAGTTACAAAAGAATGATATTGCCTTCCATGTCCACCATTTAGTCGAAAGTATCCCACCCGAAGCGTTTGAACCATTCCTTCGAAATGAGGGCTGTCCTGCCTACCATCCACGCATGATGCTTAAAATTATCTTATGTGCCTACACGCAATCTGTCTTCTCAGGGCGCAAAATTGAAGGACTTTTAAAAGATAGTCTTCGGATGATGTGGCTAGCTCAAGGGTATGAACCAACCTACCGCACAATCAACCGATTCCGTGTCCAAACAGAGGTGAAAGAGTTGATTCGTCAATGCTTCGTTCAATTCCGCTGCCAGCTGGTACAGGAAGAATTAATTGATCAGGAAGCTATTTTTATTGATGGAACAAAGATTGAAGCGAATGCGAACAAATTTACATTCGTGTGGAAAAAGTCGATTGAGAAATATCATAACGGACTAATTGAAAAGTCAAACCAACTATACGATGAACTACTTGAAAAAGAAATCATGCCAGAAATTGAACGGGAAAATGAAAAGGAATTAGCATTGGAAGACCTCGCTCAAATGGTCGAAAAAGTAGATGAAGTGATTTCTGAATATGATCGAAAAATTGAGGACTCATCGGATGTAGCAGAGCGAAAGGCTTTAAGAACGGAACGAAAATTTCCAAAGCAAGCTCGCAAACAATTAATCGACTATATTGAACGCAAACTAAAATATCAAAGAGACTTCGAAATCTTCGACGAACGAAATAGTTATTCGAAAACAGACCTGGATGCGACATTTATGCGTATGAAAGATGACTATATGAAAAATGGTCAATTGAAGGCAGGTTATAACATACAAGTGGCAACAGAAGGTCAGTATGCGCTTGCCTACAGCATTTTTCCGAACCCAACGGATACACGTACATTAATCCCATTTTTAGATGAAATCGAACAACATTATTTTAAGTTACCAAAACACATCGTCGCAGATGCCGGATATGGCAGTGAACAAAATTATAATGATATCCTTTCGAATCGTAAGCGAGAAGCCTTAATCACGTACAACATGTATTTAAAAGAACAGAAGAAAAAGTATAGGCAAAACGAATTCAATACAGCGAACTGGGATTATGATGAAGAAAATGATCGATACACTTGCCCAAACCAACAACAGCTTGTATTTAAATATCGTACCACGAAAACGGATAAGTATAATTTCACGCGTGAGTTTAAGGTATACGAATGTGAAGACTGTTCCGGATGCCCCCTCCGTTCATTATGTACAAAAGCAAAAGAAGGAAATAATCGTAAGTTAATGGTGAATGAGAAGTGGGAACAACAAAAAGAATATGTGAGAGCAAAGCTTTCAGAAGAAAAAACGGGTACCATCTATCGTCAACGCAAAATCGACGTGGAACCAGTTTTTGGATTCTTGAAGGCTAATTTGCGTTTCACTCGATTTTCTGTACGAGGAAAATCGAAGGTTGAAAACGAGATGGGCCTCGCATTAATGGCCGTGAATTTAAGAAAATTCACGGCCATTAGCTAAGAGCTATCTGGAGACAACATAAAAAATAGAGAAATCCGAATTTGAATGAATTCAAATTCGGATTTCTCACTAATTGAAGCTAGTTATGTCCCAGCCTC
>NZ_JBNNTW010000037.1:0-1363 GCF_050279145.1 Lysinibacillus sp. NPDC094177
TGCAAGTGAAAATACACTCTATGAGTTGGCCTCGGTGAGTAAAGCTTTTACTGGTATGGGGATTCTGCTATTGGAAGAGCAAGGGCTGCTATCAATGACTGACCCTATCCAAAAATATTTACCTTGGTTTACGTTAAAGTATCAAGGTAAACCTGTTGATATGCAAAGCCTTACACTAAATAACTTCCTTCACCATACCAGCGGCCTAACAAATATTAGACATACTCAAAATATTCCACAAGGCAATACGCCTGATATGTTGCAAAAGACTGTGGAAACGCTGGTAGATGCTGAATTGGCGTTCTCTCCCGGTGAACAATATAACTATGGAACCGTTAATTATGACGTATTGGGTTTGGTTATTGAGATTGTATCACGACAAAGCTATGAAGACTTTATGAGGGAACAGGTATTTCTACCCTTAGGTCTTCACCAGACGTATGTTTATAAAGAAGATGCTCAAGCCACTGGACAGTTAGCGCAGGGCTACCGTTCTTCCTTTTTCATAACAACTCCATTTAACGCTCCGGATTATGCTGGGAATAAACCTGCCGGCTATATCATTTCTAATACAAAAGATATGGCGCGTTGGATGGGCATACAGATGGGTATCGTGCAGGACATACCCGAAATATTTCACAGGGTTATCGAAAAATCACATAGGGGTGATATGTCTGTTTCGGCTGTCAACGATATGTATTATGCGGCAGGTTGGTCGGTAAACGCCGAACAAACGTTTATAGAACACACTGGGGGTAATCCGAATTTTAGAACCGAAGTAGCCATACTGCCAAATGAACGAACAGCCATCTGCTTACTGAGCAACGGCGCAAATACCAATATAAACCTGGTACTAAAAGTTAAAAATATATTAAACGGCAATCTAACTCAGTCATATGAGATAAGCGGCACACAGCTTTTGGACATCATTTTGTCGTCTACCACAATTATTCTTTGCCTATTGGCCGTTCTGTTATTTCTCTTAGGGTTAAGAAAAAGGAAAACGAATGAGCAGCAGCCAATGACAAAAACGAGAACAATCGTAACAATTATTTTCCTAATCGCTACGATTGCCCAGTGTATAATGTTTTTTGCCTTCGATTGGTCAACGATACTTATTTGGCAAACATATAGTGTTCTTACAGCTTTGATTTCGTCAACATTATTAACAGCAAGCATTACTTGGTATATACTCACCGATAAGATGCCTCGCTCCGAAAATAAGTATAACGTTAAGTAATTAAATTCCAATTTATCAATATTCTTAATTTAAAAAACATAAGACACCTCGGTGTCTTCTTTAATGTCATCGACACTTCTCCTAGTTAAACCCACTTGCTATTTCTTCCACTAACCTGCCCCG
>NZ_JBNNTW010000038.1:0-1117 GCF_050279145.1 Lysinibacillus sp. NPDC094177
CACACCCGTTCCCATACCGAACACGGAAGTTAAGCTCTTTAGCGCCGATGGTAGTTGGGGGCTTCCCCCTGTGAGAGTAGGACGTCGCTAGGCATTATACCCAGGAGGATTAGCTCAGCTGGGAGAGCACCTGCCTTACAAGCAGGGGGTCGGCGGTTCGAGCCCGTCATCCTCCACCATTTGCCGGTTTAGCTCAGCAGGTAGAGCAACTGACTTGTAATCAGTAGGTCGTGGGTTCGATTCCTATAGCCGGCACCATAGTTTTGAGCCATTAGCTCAGTTGGTAGAGCATCTGACTTTTAATCAGAGGGTCGAAGGTTCGAGTCCTTCATGGCTCACCATTTAAATTGCCAACAAAATATGCGGGTGTGGCGGAATTGGCAGACGCACTAGACTTAGGATCTAGCGCCGCAAGGCGTGGGGGTTCGACTCCCTTCACCCGCACCATTTTTAGAATTTAATAATTGCCAGGATAAATAAATCTTATGCACATGCGGAAGTAGTTCAGTGGTAGAACACCACCTTGCCAAGGTGGGGGTCGCGAGTTCGAACCTCGTCTTCCGCTCCAAATGTGCCGGGGTGGCGGAACTGGCAGACGCACAGGACTTAAAATCCTGCGGTAGGTGACTACCGTGCCGGTTCGATTCCGGCCCTCGGCACCATTTTATTTTAATAATTAGCGCCCGTAGCTCAATTGGATAGAGCGTCTGACTACGGATCAGAAGGTTATGGGTTCGACTCCTGTCGGGCGCGCCAATAAAACAAACGGGAAGTAGCTCAGCTTGGTAGAGCACTTGGTTTGGGACCAAGGGGTCGCAGGTTCGAATCCTGTCTTCCCGACCATTTCCTAAAAATAAAATTAACTATGGGGCCTTAGCTCAGCTGGGAGAGCGCCTGCCTTGCACGCAGGAGGTCAGCGGTTCGATCCCGCTAGGCTCCACCAATTAAATTTAATGAACCTTGAAAACTGAACAAGCAAAACGTAATCAATAAAGTTTTTAATAGCTAACCTTGAGTTAGTGAAAAAAACAAAATTTTGGACATCAAACATGATGCCAGCAAAACAATTTGAGCTAATCAAATTTCTTTTTATGGAGAGTTTGATCCTGGCTCAGGA